>CAIWXG010000476.1 GCA_903916555.1 uncultured Bacteroidota bacterium | reverse complement strand
TTTCTTCTGTAAACATTATTTTGTTTGATTTTGAATTATGCTCCAAATTTCGTTATTAATTATATCAATTTCAAATTTTTCTAAATAATCTTTAATATTTTTTTTACCTTCAGCAATAATATTAAGTTCATAATACGAATTATCTGCAATTATCCATTTATTACTAATAGGAATAAATAATTGAAATAAATTTTTTATTCCTCTATAATATCGTCTTGATATTATATCTACAGGTATGTTATGACCACCTTTTTTTACACGTTCTGCAACTCTTTGTATTGCCATTTCAGTGCAGTTAAGCCAAATAAATATTACCGATATTTCATAGCCTAATGTTTTTGCATTTTGAACTAATGCAACATAGCTTCGGGTTGATAAAGTTGTTTCTATTGCAAAATCTCTACCACTTGTTAATAATTCATCTATTCTTTTAAGCATTATTCTTCCTGCTTCAAATGCTACTCCTTCTACATTAAAGGGTGATATACCATAAGCGATACTATCGGCATTAATAAACTCTATACAATTTAATATGTTTGGTAAAATTGTAAAACTTGCAGTTGTTTTCCCTGCACCATTACATCCGGCTATTATATATAGATTTGGCATTTGTAATACAAATGTACTTAAAATAGAGTTAGTTATATTGTTAAATAAGTGTATGTTATTCAAATATAATCGTACTTGTTTGCGTTCTTTTATTTTACCTTAACTTTGCATAAAAGCCGTTAATTATTGAAAATACACACTGAGGGTTTAATGAAGCAATACGGTAAACGTATTGTTGTTAATAATGTATCGTTTGAAGTACATCAGGGTGAAATTGTAGGTTTATTGGGACCTAACGGTGCCGGTAAAACTACATCTTTTTATATGGTAGTAGGTTTAGTAAAGCCTGATAAGGGTGAGGTTTATCTTGATGGTGAAAATATTACTAAACTACCTATGTATAAACGGGCGCAGATGGGTATAGGTTATTTACCGCAAGAAGCCTCTATTTTTCGTAAGTTGTCAGTTGAAGACAATATTTCTGCTGTTTTAGAGATGACAAAGTTGAGCCGAAGAGAGCAGAAAAATAAATTAGAACTATTGTTAGATGAATTCAGACTTACCCATGTACGTAAAAGTAATGGTGATGTGCTGAGTGGTGGAGAAAGAAGACGCACAGAAATAGCACGTGCATTAGCTGTTGACCCTAAATTTATTTTGCTTGACGAGCCTTTTGCAGGTATAGACCCTATTGCAGTTGAAGATATACAGCAAATTGTAGATAAGCTAAGGTATAAAAATATTGGTATTTTAATTACCGACCATAATGTACAAGAAACACTTTCTATTACAGACAGAGCCTACCTGCTTTTTGAAGGCAAAATATTAAAAGCCGGAACTGCTGAAGAATTAGCGGAAGATGAACAGGTGCGAAGGGTATATCTGGGGCAGAACTTTGTGCTTAGAAGAAAGAATTTAGTGAAATAGTAAAGCCAATTATTTTTTATTTAGAAATTTAGTAGCCTACAAACAAATATTATTTTTATATTTTTATCGATTAAATACACAAATTTAAATATGAGTATAATAAGTCCTGCATTTAAAGGTTATATAAAGTTAAGACAAAGTGCTATAGATAATTTTATGCATAACCCTATTGATACCCAACAACAGGTATTTAATCAATTGATAGGGTCGGCTCAGTTTACGGAATATGGTAAAAAACATAATTTTGAAAATATAAATAGTATAGCAGATTTTAAAAAGAATGTACCCATAAACGACTATGAAACATTAAAACCTTATATACAACGTATTCTCGAAGGCAATCAAAATATATTATGGCCATCACCTATCACATGGTTTGCAAAATCGAGTGGCACAACGAGCGACAAAAGTAAATTTATTCCGGTAAGTAAAGAATCGCTTGAAGATACCCACTACCGTAGTGGCAGAGATGCATTGGCTTTATATTTGCGTCAGCATCCTTATTCTTATGTTACATCGGGCAAGTGTCTTGTTTTAGGAGGTACACATCAGGTAAATCAGCTAAATGCGGCTTCTTTTTTTGGCGATATTTCTGCTGTAATGTTACAAAATATGCCGCTTGCAGTAAAGATTTTTCGTACTCCCGAACTTTCAATTGCATTAATGAAGGAATGGGAAGCGAAAATAGAGTTAATGGCACATAGCACTATTGAAGAAAATGTAACCTATATAGCAGGTGTACCTACTTGGACAATTGTATTAATAAAAAGAATTTTTGAAATAACAGGTACAAATAATTTATTGGATATTTGGCCTAATCTGGAATTGTACATACATGGTGGTGTTAATTTTATACCTTATCGCCGTCAGTTCGAGCAGTTTATACCATCGCCAAATATGCATTATAGAGAAAGTTATAATGCATCTGAAGGTTTTTTTGCAGCCCAAGACAGAGAAGATGAAGAAGGAATGTTATTGTTTTTGAATCATGGTATTTTTTATGAATTTATGCCTGTAAGCGAATATGAGTCGGAAAATGCGAGAACATTAACATTAAAGGAAGTTGAATTGTATAAAAACTATGCCATAATTATAAGCACAAACGGTGGCTTATGGCGTTATACGGTTGGTGATACGGTACAGTTTACATCTTTAGCACCTTTTAGAATTAAAGTTACAGGCAGATTAAAACATTTTATAAATGCATTTGGCGAAGAGGTAATTGTAGATAATACAGATAATGCAATTGCTATTGCATGTGCCGAAACCGGTGCTGTAGTGGTAGATTATTCGGCAGCACCTGTATATATGACGGGCGAAAGTAACGGTGCCCATGAATGGATTATTGAATTTGATTATTTGCCTGTGTCATTAGAAGAATTTACTGTATTATTAGATAAATCGTTACAAGCCGTTAATTCTGATTATGAGGCAAAGAGAACCAAAGATATTGCACTGAGAATGCCAATAGTACATGCAATGCCCAAAGATGGCTTTAAAAAATGGCTAAAAGATAAAGGTAAATTAGGT
>CAIWXG010000475.1 GCA_903916555.1 uncultured Bacteroidota bacterium | reverse complement strand
GAGCCTAAGAATGAATTTTTTCGTAACTATTCAGACTCCATAAAATTAATCCCGAAGGCCTGCCCGTAAAGACCTTCGGGATTTTGAAAAGGGGAAATTTATTTTTTATTTTGCAAACTTTATAGTTACGAAAAATACATCTTGCCAATAGTTATGCAGTAGCGTATGATGTAGTTTCAGCTGCTGAACTAAGATTTAAAAACCGACAAACTACATGCATCGCAATAGTTTTACCAGGTGATTCCGAACCATTACTAAGAGCTATCCTATTAGAAGATGTGGATGTAATTATTCACCTGTCAAGAGAAGAATTAATAGTAAGCCCAGAACATCTTTTAATGGCTCAAATGAAAATGAAATAGAAAATTGCTTCTTGCCATTTGAAGAAGAAATTAATAAAAACGTATTGAAATAGTTTAAACCCTTATTACCATATATAGTAGAAAGAAATTAAGTCAATACTTGCCTATGATATTGCACAACAATCAAGGAGAGTAGGTAGCTGTTCTATTCATTCAAACGAATCACAGAAATGTGGGGCGTTTTTGTTTTTTAAAAATAGAATCCAATTATAGTTTACATAGTTTATTCAATAAACTTTGTAATTTTCAATTTATGCTCACGAAGCAAAATCATATAGATTATTGATATACAATGGATTAAAGAGAATTGTAACTAAACAGTATTTAGCCACAATTGCAATATGTTAGCTAATTTCAGCTACTAATATCTAACATTGCCTTTGATTTTTAGTTTATTAAATTACATTTGTAAAAAAATGGTTCACATTAAATGAAAATTAATTCACTTACTTCTACGAGGGCGATCGCTGCTATTGTGGTAGTGATATTTCATTATGCCGGTGATTTATTTCCATATAACAAATGTGGCAATTTATTTCATAGCGGCAATTTATCGGTGGGGTATTTTTATGTTTTATCTGGTTTTGTTTTATATATTTCGCAAAGAAAGATCAAATACTTTGCATTTTTGAAAAATAGGTAGGTGCGCATCGGCCCTGCTTATTTTACAGCTCTGCTGCTCACTGTAGTAATATTGGTTACTTGTTTTCAGCCTGTTGATCCTGTTTTAGGTCAGCAGGTCGCACATAGTGTTTTGTTCTTACAATCTTTCTATCCTAAAAAATATGTATTAGAACTTAATTCGCCCGCATGGAGTGTATCGGTAGAAATGGTTTTTTATGTTTTATTTCCTTTGCTGCTTCTTTTAACCCGTTATAAAAAGATATTTATTTATTTTACAATATTTGCATATCTCCTTTCACAGTTCATTCATTTATATTTGGCTCCTAAACTATTGGGAATAAGTGGTTCCGCAATATTCTATCACCCTCTAATACACATGAACCAATTCCTTATCGGGATAACAGGTGGCATATTGCTCCTTCATTATCCTGATTTATTGAAACGTAAACATTTGTCTTTTTTGTTTTTTGCCATAATTATTTTATTAGTAATGATAAGACCGGAAAATATTAGTTATAATGACGGGCTTATTGCACCTTTATTTATGTTGCTCATTGTGTCAATTTCATCAAATAATATTAGATGGCTTAACAGTAAGTTACTTATATTTTTGGGTGAAATCAGTTTCGGTATTTATATATATCAGATGCCCGTATATAAATATTTGTCTAAAATAAATATTACTCATTTGCATCAATCAGAAAACTTATTTTTTTATAGCTCATTTGCCCTATTAATCATTGTTTCTACAATTAGTTATTATTTTATTGAACAACCTATTCTTAAATTTTTCAAAAAGAAACGCGCACCAAGTATTACAGAGTTGTAGAATATAAAGTAAAAAAAACAAGATGTTTAGGGCTTGCTTTATACTGCCTTATTGTGCAATGGATTAAATAATTTCGAATATTGATTGTAACTAACCTACTGGTTGAAGCGTATTAGACCATTTAGATATTAATAAAATTGCATTATAATGCATCTGCCTGTTCTAATAAAAAAAGGCAATCTAAATATAGATTGCCTTCTGAAATTGTATTTTATAAATATTATAACGCAGTTGGTTCTTCGTTATTTGTTTCTTCAGTTGTTGTTTCTGCAATAGGTGTATCTGTTGGTTCTTCAGCAACAATTGGTTCTTCAATTATTTCTGTAGCTGTTGCAGTAGTTGACGGTTCTGTCTTTTTAGCAGCACCACTTCTACGGCTTCTACGTGTTTTCTTAGCAGCAGCTCCGGCGGCATCAATTTCTTTACCGTAAATAGTATTAAAATCAACCAATTCTATCATTGCCATATCAGCAGCATCACCGGCACGACGTGGCAATTTAATTATACGAGTATATCCCCCCGGTCTATCGGCAACTTTGTCGCTAATAACACCAAAAAGTTCTTTAATAGCTTCTTTTTCTTGTAAATAGCTAAACACAACACGACGATTATTCATGTTGTCTTCTTTACAACGCGTAATAAGTGGTTCGGCATAAACGCGCAAAGATTTTGCTTTTGCCAATGTTGTAATAATACGCTTATGTTCTATAAGCTGGCAGGTAAGATTGCTAAGCAATGCTGCGCGATGTGAGGCTGTACGGCCTAAATTCTTAATCTTGTCTCCGTGACGCATGACGTTTGTTTGTTTTATGCCTCATACCGAGTCAGGAATTATGAGGCTATTAAAAAGTAAAAAACTGAAAGTCAAAAATATTTTTTTGACTTTCAGTTTCAGTAGTTGTATATTAATCTTCTCCTCTTCTAAATTTATTAATATCCATTCCGAAATAAAGACCACGTTCGTGTAGTACTTGTTCAATTTCAGACAAAGACTTCTGTCCGAAATTACGGAACTTCATTAATTCTTCTTGTGTATATTGTACTAATTCGCTTAATGAATTAATTTTTGCTGCTTTTAAGCAATTAAATGCACGTACAGAAAGTTCTAAATCTTCAAGTGGTGTATTTAATACTTTACGAATTAATAATGTTTCTTCATCAACAATCGTTTCTTTTTCTTCACGTTTTGTTTCTAAAGAAATATTTTCGTCAGTAATAATCATTAAATGCTGTATAAGAATCTTAGAAGCTTCTTTTACTGCAAATTCCGGGTGAATAGTACCGTCTGTAATAACTTCCATTATTAATTTTTCGAAGTCGGTACGTTGTTCTACGCGGGTATTTTCTATTGTATATTTTACATTCTTAATAGGAGTGTAAATAGAATCTATGGCAATAAATCCTAATGGTGCATCCATTGGTCTGTTGTCCTCTGCGGGTACATAACCTCTGCCTTTACCTATATACATTTCTATGTGCATTACAGTACCGGGGTGCATATTGCAAATAATTAAATCCGGATTCATTATCTGGAAATTCTGCAATACATCGGTAATCATACCGGCAGTAAATACTTCTTTACCTTTAATTACAAGTTCTATTTTGTCGCCTTGAAAGTCTCCAACTTCAGCCATCGCTTTCATACGAACCTGCTTTAAGTTAAGGATGATTTCTGTAACGTCTTCAAGAACACCTTTTATGGTTGCGAACTCATGGTCGGCACCGGGAATTCTGATTGCTGTAATAGCATACCCTTCAAGTGAGGACAGCAATACGCGGCGTAATGCGTTACCAATAGTAACACCATAACCCGGCTCCAAAGGGCGGAACTCAAACTGCGCTTCAAAATCGTTCGTTTTCTGAAGCACTATCTTATCCGGTTTTTGGAAATTTAAAATAGCCATACTATATAATATTTATTTTTGTTATTTTTTAATGCTGTTTAGGTTATTTGTATCCGTAACAGATATTATTATTTTGGTAAAGATAAACTACTATTTAGAATATAACTCTACTATTAGCTGTTCTTTAATATTTTCGGGTACCATATCTCTTTCCGGGTGAGATAGATAAACACCTTTCATATCTTTTTCATTCCATTCAACCCAGTTTATTTTAACGTTTTTACCACGTATCATGCCTACTACAGTTGTATTTACTTTACTTTTCGGTTTCAATTCAATTTCATCTCCCGGACGTAATGTATAAGATGGAATATTTACTATTTCACCATTAACCATTATATGCTTGTGAGATACTAATTGACGTGCAGCCGGGCGTGTAGGTGCAATACCCATACGGTATATTGTATTGTCTAAACGTGCTTCAAGTAATTTAATAAGGTTTTCACCGGTTGCTCCTTTTAAACGAGAAGCTTCAACATAGGTGTTTGCAAATTGCTTTTCAAGAAGCCCGTAAGTATATTTTGCTTTTTGCTTTTCTTTTAACTGAATAGCATACTCGCTCGCTGTTTTACGTTTCTTGGTAGGCCCGTGCATTCCGGGCGGATTACTGTTTTTACTAAGGCTTTTGCCCGAACCTAATATTGGTTCTCCAAATATGCGGCAAATCCTGTTTTTGGGTCCTGTATAACGTGCCATAACGATTTTTTGTTTTTGCTGCCTCGTCTCCTATAAAAATCGTAAAATCCGATCCGAAACAGCTATTAAGAAAAAAATTTACTTTATTACTGATTATATTACTTATCTGAAATTATACTCTACGTTTTTTAGCCGGGCGACAACCATTATGCGGCAAAGGTGTAACATCCTGAATTGATGTAACTTCTATACCTGAATTGTTAAGTGCTCTAATTGCACCCTCGCGACCCGAACCCGGACCTTTTACAAATACATCAGCTTTTTTCATGCCTGCATCTGTTGCTACTTTTGCACAATCTTGTGCTGCCATTTGTGCTGCATAAGGCGTGTTTTTCTTAGAACCTCTGAAACCCATTTTACCGGCAGAAGACCAAGAAATAACTTGTCCTGTTTTGTTAGTAATACTAACAATAATGTTATTAAAGGTAGCATTGACATGCACATCTCCATGTGTGTCAATCTTAACTACTCGCTTTTTAGCAACTACTTTTGCTGAAGCTTGATTTTTTGCGGATGATGACGCTTTTGCCATTTTCTGTTTTAAATAAGGTAATCAATATTTTAACAAGCAATCTGCATACAAATAGAATAAATTTCATGAATTTTATTTCTATACAAATCTTTACCATTCCTCCCCGTAACACCAAAACGGATCCGGCAATGGTAAATTATTTTATTTTTTAGGTGCTTTCTTTTTACCTGCAACGGTTTTGCGTTTTCCTTTACGGGTACGGCTATTAGTACGAGTACGTTGACCTCGTAAAGGCAAGCCTTTACGATGACGAACACCGCGATAACAAGCAATATCCATAAGACGCTTAATATTCATTTGAACTTCAGAACGTAATTGTCCCTCAACTTTAAACTCGGCATTAATTATATTACGAATAGCAGTTTGTTCTTCGTCATTCCATTCTACTGCTTTTTTATCATAATGAACTCCTGCCTTATCAAGTATATATTGAGAAGTAGTACGGCCAATACCGTAAATATAGGTGAGTGCAATTTCACCTCTTTTGTTCTTTGGAAGGTCAATACCAGCTATACGAGCCATTAATATTGAAAATTTAAAATTTTAATTTAAAAATATATTTATTATTATTATTGATTATATATGTGTTTTGAGTTTATGGTCTCATAACGGCATCTTCTTATTACCCTTGGCGTTGTTTAAAACGTGGATTTTTTTTGTTGATGATATACAATCTACCTTTGCGACGAACGATTTTACAATCCACGCTACGTTTTTTTATTGATGCTCTTACTTTCATGATGAAACTTGATTAAAATTTTCAAATATTATACAAACTATTTATAACGATATATTATGCGTCCCCTACTTAAATCATACGGACTCATTTCAACCCCTACTTTGTCGCCGGGTAGAATACGAATGTAGTGCATACGCATTTTACCGGATATTGTAGCCAAAATTTCATGACCGTTTTCCAACCTAACTCGAAACATAGCATTAGATAATGCTTCTACTATTGTTCCGTCTTGTTTTATTAAAGATTGCTTAGCCATATTTTTAAGGACTGCAAAGGTAAGGGAAAAATTTCATTTAAATAAAAAGAATTGTTAAAATTAATAAATATTTTTTGAGGTTACCAATATTGTTTTATAAGTCTGCTTATATCAATTACTAATTGCTTTTTAGGCTGTTTTTGCAGTAAATGTTACAATACCCGCACACAAATGGTAATTACTGAAACGTATATGCCTTAATATATTGCATTTTTAGATTATTATCAGCAGCACTTACTTCAAAGTATTCATTAAATGTTGTGTCTTTATCCATAACAAAGCCTATAATATAGGTATATGGCTTTGCACCTATTCTTATCTCAGGTATTATCTGCTCAATACCTTTTGGCATTGTAAATTTTTCTGTTGTGCTAAATGCTTTATATTGCACTGTTACATCATATATACCTTTGTCAATCTGGCTATCGGCCGATACAGCGATTGAAAATATAAAATCATTCAACTTATCTTCTTCCGTTTTTAAAACAGGCATTTCCATTTTATCAATTACAGTACCCGGCATCACAGATTTAAGTTTACTTATATTATTATTACTGTTGCAGGAACAATAATATACAGTAAACATTATTATAATAAAACAAACATACGTTCTCATAAAATGTAAAATTAAGTATATCGCTTCAATCTATTTCTTAAATTTCAAACAATTCTATTACTTTTAGCCTTATAATTATATTTATTCATGAAATATAGCAACTATTTAAAAAAATGTGCAATTGTATCTCTTGCACTAATAAGCATTAATATGACTACCAATGCTAAAGAAAAAAAAGGACTTGTAGAAAAGAAAGAAACTACAAGCGAAACAACTTTTAATGTGGAAGCACAATCATTTGCAGACTTGCAAGTACTTCGCTATCAAGTACCCGGCTTCCAGAATTTAACATTGAGCCAAAAGAAGCTGGCGTATTATCTTTATCAAGCGGCACTCAGCGGCAGAGATATTATTTATGACCAAAAAAGCAAATATGGAATTCTGATACGTAAAACTATAGAAACCATTTATGGCACTGCAAAAACAGATAAAAAAAGTGATGACTGGAAAAAATTTGAAGCCTATTGCGGCAGAGTATGGTTTAGCAGTGGTAACCACCACCACTATGGTAACGAGAAATTTATTCCTGAATGTTCTTTTACCTATTTCGAAAGTTTGATTAAGGCATCTGATGCAAAAAAATTACCTAAAACACCGGGTGAAAGTGTTGATGCCTTTATAGCCCGTATTAAACCTATTTTTTACGACCTTAATCTTGAACCTAAAGTGGTAGACCAAAGACCAAATATTGATAATATTACTAATTCGAGCAATAATTTTTATGAAGGCGTAACACAAAAAGAAGTGGAAGATTTCTATGCAAAATTTGATACAAAAGGGAATGCACCATCTTGGGGATTAAACAGCAAATTGGCAAAAGAGAATGGTGTAATTATTGAAAAAGTATGGAAAAGTGGTGGTATGTATGGAGCAGCTATTGATAAAATTATTTTCTGGCTTGAAAAAGCAGCTACAGTTGCCGAAAACACTAATCAACAAGACGCACTTAATAAACTTATACACTATTATAAAACCGGTGATTTAAAAATATGGGACGATTATAATATTGCCTGGGTAAAAGATACAAGCTCTTTATTAGATGCTACAAATGGTTTTATAGAGGT
>CAIWXG010000474.1 GCA_903916555.1 uncultured Bacteroidota bacterium | reverse complement strand
TAGATTTTACACAAAAAAGACTGAAGCGACTATCTGATTTTTATAAAGTTGATTATTCCTTAGAGATTCACAATCTCTATCCTGATAATGAAAGAAAAGGCACAGAGGCAGTACTTATTCTCTATTCTAAGTTCAAAGAACTAATAAAGGAGCAATAATTTCCCGTTCAAGAAGTTTTTCGCCCGTTTATGAAGTTTTTTTTTCCGCCATATAGCTTGACTCTAACTTTGGAATTGAGTTTAAAATGCCGCTTTGCAATGAAGAAAAAATATTTGAAGCCTAGCATTTGTAAGCGTTTGAAACTCTTACCCTGCAAAATTGGGGACTGTATATCCTATTACTGGCATTTTTTAAGCTAGTTTTTAAATAATGAGTTGGCATTTTTTTTTTTTGCTTTTCCCTGTTTGTTACCGAATAGACACGTCAGAAGTATAATAATTATAGCCTATTGCAGGTACTACAAGACTGTGTGCCGTAATTCTACAGTCATTTGTGATTCAGCCTCTAACGGCACATAGATTGTAGTACCTGCATTTTTATAGCATTAATACTCTGGTTTATATTTATTTAATTATCATATTTATAAATGCAATAATAATATTCAGTTACAATTGCACTAAAGGTTGTATCTGTACCAATTTCCGGTTCTATAAAACTTGTAATTTATAAAATAAGAAATGATTTACAACTGCCTATTGGAGTATATTTTGTGCAACTTTTGGGTATTTGTGATTCCAAAAAATATTATAGGTTTGTAAAGGAATAACTGATTTATATTTTTTTTGAGCAATAATTTCCCGTTTATTAGGTTTTTTGCCCGTTCATTAGATTTATTTTGTATTGAAAATCCAATTTTCTAACTTTGATACTAAATATAATTGTTACAATAAAAATGAAAATATAAATTTTATGAGAAAATTAAATTTTACCAATGTAATATTTCTTTCCATTTTGCTTTTTACTGCAAATATTGGTTTCGGACAAATTATCTCAACAGTTGCCGGAACAGGGACCGCAGGTTTTAGTGGCGATTGGGGACCTGCCACAGCGGCAGAATTAAGTTCTCCGGTAACATTATGTTTTGGTGCCGGTGGTGCACAAGGAAATTTGTATGTCTGTGATGGAGACAATAACCGAGTAAGACAAATAAAAATAGGTGGAATTATTTTCACCATTGTAGGTACAGGACCTGCCGGGTATTCAGGTGATGGTGGACCTGGCACAGCAGCAGAAATTAATATTCCTGCTGGTGTTTGCATAGACAAGCATAATAAAATTTTTATTGGTGATATTAACAATCACCGTGTACGTCAAAGAGATGCAATGGGTACTATTACCACTTATGCGGGTACAGGTGTACCCGGCTTTTGTTGCGATGGAAGTCCTGCCACTACAGCTATGACACAAAATCCTTATAATGTAGTAGTAGATACACAGGGCAATATATTTTTTGCAGAACTTTATAATCACAGAATAAGGAAAGTAGATACATTGGGCATTATTACAACCTATGCAGGTACAGGAACACCCGGTAGTACAGGGGATGGCGGTCCTGCAACATCAGCCGAAATAGCTTATCCTAATTTTTTATCTATTGATTCAATTGGTCAAATATATCTTACCGATAATGGAAAT
>CAIWXG010000473.1 GCA_903916555.1 uncultured Bacteroidota bacterium | reverse complement strand
TTATAAAACTCTAGCAGTATATATAATTGATAGTCAATGTATTTATTTGATAAAATCACTAAGTTCTACGCCTTCTAAGCTGGGGGTCATTGGTTCGAATCCAATCCGGATCACTTTTAATTTCATAAAGCCTTGATAATCAATTGATTGCGAGGCTTTGTTTTTTACTTGTGGCAGAATTTGTGGCATTTTTTTTAAGCCACATTTCCCACCCCATACCTTGTCTGCCAGATTTTATCCAGTACATCAGCTTTCTCCTCTGCGGTTGCTTTTACATAGCCAATAAAAGACTTATAGGTTCTAAGTGGAAAATTTCGGCTCAATATTGGGTTAAATAGATTTTATTGGATTGAAATTTGTAAAATAAATAGGGGTATTTGGCTAAATATTTTAATGCGATAAATCAGTAAATGACATGACCTATATCATATTATAAAGATAATTGGAATTGTACTTTTGATGCAATTAAATAATAATTTATGAAAAATAAATTGATTCTACTTATCTTATTGGTAATAACAATTTTTAGTTTGCAATCTGTAAACGCTCAAATTATCTCAACATTTGCAGGTAACGGAACATCAGGTTTTTCTGGTGATGGTGGACCATCGACAAATGCAAATTTATATTATCCGAGAAGTGTTGCAGTTGATGCCTCCGGCAATGTGTATATAGCTGATGCTGGTAATGGATTAGTTCGTAAAGTAAACCGTTTTGGCATTATTAGTACAATTGCGGGCGGAGGTGCCTCCATTGCAGACGGCATTGCGGCGACATCAGCTATAATATACCCGCAGTGTATTGCCGTAGATAATGCAGGGAATGTTTATTTTTGTGATGAAAACTATTATCGAATTCGTAAAATTAATTCTGCCGGTATTATTTCAACAATAGCCGGAACAGGGTTTCCAGGTTATAGCGGAGACAATGGTCCTGCAACGGATGCCCAAATTGGAAATCCAGAATGTAATTGTTTTGATAATATTTGTATAGACGGTTCGGGAAATATTTATTTTAATGAAATCAATCGCATTCGAAAAATAAACACTTCGGGCATAATATCTACTTTTGCCGGTAATGGAGAAAACGGTCTTACTATGGGGGGGCCGGCAACTGCGACACCAATAGGCGCAGAGGGATTTGCTGTTGACCAATGGGGGAATGGCTATTTTACCGAGGGTGGTTTTATATATAAAGTTTATGCAATATCCGGGCAAATAGAAAATATTGCTGGAAATGGTGAGTATGGCTATTCCGGAGATGGAGGTGATGTATACTTCGCGGCATTAGGTCTGCCAACAGCTATTACCGCAGATGGGGCAGGGAATATCTACTTTGTATCAGCAAATTGCATTAGAAAAATAGATATATACAATACTATTCCTACCGTTGCGGGCATTCCTACTGATGGAAGTGGTGACTACAACGGAGATGGACAAGCGGCAACTGATGCAACATTAAACGCCCCTACAGGTGTTACAGTTGATAACCACGGAAATATTTTTATAGCAGACCTTTTTAACTGGCGAATCAGGGTGGTAAGCACAAGCTCGTTTGTTTTTGGGGCAAGCAGTACCCTGCATGCCGGGTCTGCAATTCCATCAGTGCCGGTTGCTACACCGGGCTTGTGGTTTTCAATTGCGCTTTCCGGAGGGTCTATGTCTTCGGGTATGTCTTATCAATGGCAATTATCGCCGAATGCAACCGATTGGCTCAATATTTCCGGTGCCACTTCTTCTACTTACAGTACTACACAATCGGTTTCAATGTATTATCGGTGTTATGTAAGTTCCGGGTCAAGTGGTGAGTCCGATACTTCCTCAGGTGTTTTTGTTTTTTCTCCCGGAGCTTCGCCAAATATAAACACTTTTGCAGGTAACAATAGTGCAGGTTATACAGGCGATGGCGGTATTGTTTATTCATCTCAATTAAATTTGCCTTCAAGCATTGTAACAGATGCTACAGGAAATACTTATATTGCTGATGTGGGAAATAATGTTGTTTTAACTGACAATCTTGGAGACATACCCTCCAGTATTCGACATTTGAGAGAAAGAATGTTTTCAGAAAATGAATTTGCCGCCGCCGTCTTTATTGGAGGTATGGATGGCATTGAAGTGGAATATAATATGTTTAAAGAATATCATCCTAAAGCTTTATTACTTCCTATTGCAAGTACGGGTGCTGCAACTAAAATTGTGTATGATAATGATTTTCCTGAGGATTTAAAAAATGAAAGGCTAGTAAAAGACTACGGATACATGAGTTTATTTCAGAAAATGTTAATCGATAAAATTTAGATTCTCTATGGCAAAAAAAGTATTTTTTAGTTTTCACTATCAAGATGTGATTGACTTTAGAGCCAATGTAGTTCGTAATCATTGGCTAACAAAGCCTGATAGGGAAGCAGCAGGTTTTTTTGACTCATCGATTTGGGAAACTGCAAAAAGAACAAGTGATTTGGCTTTGAAAAGGCTTATCAATAGTGGTTTATATAACACGAGTAATACTTGTGTTCTTGTTGGATCAGACACGTTTAATAGAAAGTGGGTATCATATGAAATAATGAAAAGTTTAACCCACATTGCAGCCCATCGGGATAAAAGTATTTTATTATCAATGAGTTGCGATTTTTAGAATCACGTTGGGGGGACTACAAATTTTCTTTTTCCGAATGGGATTTGTTTATAATTCATAGCTTTATAAATTGACTG
>CAIWXG010000472.1 GCA_903916555.1 uncultured Bacteroidota bacterium | reverse complement strand
GGGTGTACTTTTATGAGGATAAAACAAAAGTTTATTTAGCATCAATTGAACAAAAACCTGCGACAAAAGTACAAAACAAGGATATTATAAATGCTTGCTCTGCAATAAAAGAACTATTACTTCTTAATAAATAACCAAACATGAAATCAACCATACCAATATTAATAGCGTCCTTAATTCTTATTCTTTCTGCTTGTAATGATGCCGCCAATCAAAAACAAGCAGAAACGAATAATAGTAAACCGATACCACAAGTAAAAGTGCCTGTGTTTAATGCAGATAGTGCCTATAATTATGTAGCTTATCAAACAACTTTAGGGCCTCGCACACCGGGTAGCGAAGCACAAACTAAATGTGCAAAATGGATGCTTGCTGAATTGAAACAATTTTGTGATACTGTTTATGAGCAGAAAACAACAGTAAAAAGCGGTGATGGTAAAATGTTGCCTTGCATTAATTTAATTGGTGTTATAAACCCTGCTGCACCTAAACGCATACTTTTACTCACACATTGGGACAGCCGCCCTTGGGCAGATAATGATACTAAAGACAAAGATAAACCAATAATTGCAGCCGATGATGCAGGAAGCGGTGTAGGTATATTAATAGAGGTAGCCAGAAAAATACAACAACAACATCTGTCTGCTAATACAGGTATAGATATATTATTTACTGATGTAGAAGACTATGGCAGAAGCGAATGGGGCGAAGAATCCTATTGCTTGGGTACACAATATTGGGCTCATAATCCGCATGTGGCAGGCTATAAGGCTGCTTATGGTATATTATTGGATATGGTAGGTGCTCGTAATGCTCAATTCCCTTTAGAGGGCTTGTCATCTCAATTTGCTACTGATATACAACAAAAAGTATGGCAAGCGGCAGGACATGCAGGCTTTTCTTCCTTTTTTACCTATACTAATGCCGCATCTATAACTGACGACCATGTGCCTGTAAACCGCATAACAGGTATAAAAACAATAGATATTATCAACCTAAGCACTGACCCCGATAAACCTTTTGCACCCCATTGGCACACACATGCAGATGACATAAACATAATTGATAAAACAACTTTAAAAGCAGTAGGACAAACATTATTGCAAACTATCTATGAAGAAGATGCTCCTGTTTTATGAGCTACACATTAATTTATAACTACCTTTATAATCTGTAATAATTTTAATTTATCCTTTTGTTTTGTATATATCATTTTAATACCTACTTTCATGCTGTAATAATTACTCTAAAATTAGAATTATGAAAAAAATAGTCCTTTTTACATTCCTTATTGCTCTTATTTGGTATCCTAAGCAAACAAATGCACAGATTTTTACTGTTAAGCAAGATTCATTTTATATATATCCTAATGCTCCCGCTTTTGTAGATGATACTGTTACAGTAGATACTGCAAGTGTTACCATTCTTTGGAATGTTTTTTATACAGATTTCCCAATGGATTGGAAAGCTATTTCAGGCTTTTGCGATAATTACATTTGCTATCCTTTAAATACTTTGTTGGATACCGTACTTACCAATAGAATAAGAACTTCAAACCCTTATGTAGCAGGCACGCCAAAAATATTTCGGTTTTATATGGAACCTTACTCAGGCGATACATTGGGTACACATATAGTTAGAGTTAGATTAAAAAACTCCACGAAATCCACTAATATCGACACCTTAACTTATATCGTAAAATTCAATGGTATATCAGGTGTTTCGGAAATTACACAATCTAACGCAGCAATTGTATTATATCCTAATCCGGCAAACAATCTATTAAATATTAGTTGGAACAATTCAATTAATGCCATTCGTGTTGAAATACTTAATATGTATGGTACTCTTGTCTCAACAAAAATAATTACAAATAACTTTGCAACAATTAATATTAATAATTACCCTAAAGGTGTATATTTCGTCCGTTTTTTTGATGAACAAGGAAATTTAACCCAAACTGAAAAATTCATTAAAAATTAAGGTCTAATCGTTTTACAATAAACAATTTCTTGCACTTACTTTAAAATTTTAAGTGTTTTACGGTAACACCATTATTTATTAATTGTTTTAGGGAGTCTATACCAATTTTGAGGTGTGTTTCTGCAAAATTCTTTGTTACTGCTGTATCACTTGTTGCTGTTTTTACTCCTTCAGGTACCATAGGTTGGTCTGATACCAATAATAATGCTCCTGTAGGCATTTTATTGTAAAAACCTGTAATAAAAATAGTAGCTGTTTCCATATCTATAGCCATAGCCCTTATTTTACGCAGGTTAGTTTTAAAAACTTCATCATGCTCCCATACCCTGCGATTGGTAGTAAAAACGGTCCCTGTCCAGTAATCTCTTTGGTAATCTCTTATAGTTGTAGATATAGCTTTTTGTAATGCAAATGCGGGTAATGCAGGTACTTCGGGTGGAAAATAATCATTGCTTGTTCCATCACCACGTATTGCAGCTATTGGTAAAATTAAATCACCTACTTTATTTTTCTTTTTTAAGCCACCACATTTGCCTAAAAACAATACTGCTTTTGGTGCAATGGCAGACAATAAATCCATTATAGTGGCAGCACCCGGGCTACCCATACCAAAATTAATGATTGTAATATTATCGGCAGTGGCACAAGGCATAGGTTTATCTGTGCCTACAATTGGTACATTATGCATTTGTGAAAAAAGACTTACATAATTATTAAAATTACATAATAATATATACTCTCCGAAATCTTTTAATTCCTGCCCTGTATAGCGTGGCAACCAATTTTGTACAATTTCCGATTTAGTTTTCATAATTTAAAGATACAAAAAAAATTAAAAATCATAAACATTGTTTTTCTGTATTATTTTATACAAAATAGGTATAAATTAACAAACACTATTTTATACATTTTTATTTATAATATAAATGTTCCCAAAAGAAAAACAGTAATTTCGCATTTAGAAAATATAAAAAATATGCCAGACCAATTACCGTTGCCGGAGCAACAACTAAATATTGAATTATCAGAAGAAATGGCAGATGGTAAATATGCTAATCTTGCTATAATTACCCATTCATTTGCAGAATTTGTAATAGACTTCGTTACTGTAATGCCTAATGTACCTAAGGCAAAAGTGAAATCAAGAATCGTAATGACACCACACCATGCAAAAAGATTAATGCGTGCCTTAATAGATAATATAAAGCGTTTTGAGTCTCAATATGGGCCTATTAAAGACCAGGAAACTCCTAATATGCCCTTTAACTTCGGAGCACCTGCCGGACAAGCTTGATTGAAAAAATAAAATGAACGAAAAAATTATAATACTTGATTTTGGTTCGCAATATACACAACTGATTGCGCGTACCCTGCGTGAATTAAATGTGTATTGCGAAATACAACCCTATAATAAGCCAATTGAATATTCACAAAACCTAAAAGGTGTTGTACTTTCGGGTAGTCCTTTTTCTGTAAATGAAGAAAACGCCCCTAATCCGGATATTAGAGCAATTGCAACTAATGTACCTTTACTTGCAGTATGCTACGGAGCACAACTAACAGCAAAACAAGGCGGTGGAGATGTTGGTAAATCTACACACAGAGAGTATGGCCGTGCCGTATTAACAGAACTTGTTACTGACCCATTGTTTCAAAACATTAGCAACGGTTCTCAAGTATGGATGAGCCATAGTGATACCATAAAACAATTGCCGGCTAACTTTAAGGTAATTGCAAAAACAGATAATATTCCGGTTGCAGCTTTTAAAACAGACAATTCTTTTGC
>CAIWXG010000471.1 GCA_903916555.1 uncultured Bacteroidota bacterium | reverse complement strand
ACAAAAAACAGATTTATGGTGGAGCAAGAATAGACCCGATAGCCTATCAAAAAACGAAAAGGCAATTTATAAAATGGTAGATACCATTAATGCTATGCCTATTACTACTTTATATAAAAATACAATTACCTTTCTTGCTGCCGGTGTTAAAGACATCGGTTTTATGGAATTAGGACCTTATTACTATATATACAGCAATAATCCGGTTGAGGGTAATAGATTTAGAGTTTCTATAGGTAGCCCTAAAAAGTATAGAGATATTTATTTAACCTCTTATTTGGCTTATGGCGATAAAGATAATAGGTTTAAATATGGCTTAGATGGCTTATGGGTTTTTAACCGCAATCCCAGAATGTATGTTTATGGTAAAGTTATTCATGACTTAAATCAGAGTTTTGATAATTTTAATCACTTTAAATCAGACAATTTATTTAGTTCTATTATAAGAAAACCTGGAATAGCCTGGAAGGAAGCTTTTTTTGATGAAGAAAGATTTGAACTTTATAGAAGAAATCATCATGGATTTAGTAATATGCTTATATTGCAACACATAAAATATATGCCTTATGCTCCCTTGCCTTCAGCAGGTATCTTTTATGATGCGAACGGCAAACCTTCTAATGCTGTTACAAGCACAGAAATTGGCTTTAATTTGAGATATGCCTACAGAGAAAAATATTTAGAAGGACGAATATTACAAGTTACGATTCCATCAAAGTATCCCGTTGTAGAGTTTGAAGCTAATGCAGGTATAAAAGGAGTATTAAACAGTGCTTATAATTATCAAAAAGCCAGATTGTCGGTAAAAGAAAGTATTAATGTACCGCCATTTGGGCATATTTTTTATAATTTATATGCAGGTAAATATTTTAATACCTTACCTTACCCATTACTTGCAATACATGCAGGAAATGAATATTACTATTATGACAAATACACTTTTGAAATGATGAATTCTTATGAGTTTATTAGTGACCAGTATGCAGGTTTTAATTTTGAACATACAATTGGTGGCGGCATTTTTAATTATATACCTTTGTTTAAAAAGCTAAAATTCAGACAGTTTTGGACAGCTAAAGGTATTATTGGCTCTTTAAGTAACGAGAATCAGCTATTAAACTTAAATAAGAATTATCTGTTTAGAACATTGCAAAGTACTCCTTATTTAGAAATGGGTACAGGGGTTTCAAATATTTTTCAAGTATTCAGGATCGATTTTGTTTGGCGTATTACACCTAAATTATTACCGTCTGAATCGAAATCAAGATATTTTGGCATATTTGTAAGTGCACATTTTGAATTTTAATGCAGTATATTTTTCAATAAGAATACTATTTAATATAAAGTAAATGACTGTTATACTGCAAACACTAAAACAATTATTAAATAGTAAGGTGGCGCTTTACAACCAAAAAGATTTTATAGAAAAAGACCCTATATGCATCCCGCATAGGTATTCTAAAAAACAAGATATTGAAATTGCCGGACTTTTTGCAGCTATATTAGCTTGGGGTAACAGAACAACAATTATTAATAACACCAATAAGATAATGCAATTAATGAATAATAAACCTTATGAGTTTATTATGAATCATGAACCGGAGCATTTAAAACCATTTACAGGCTTTGTACATAGAACATTTAATGCTACCGATTTGCTTTATTTTATTACTTTTCTACAATATCATTATCGCCAATACGAATCGTTAGAAAGTGCATTTGTACCCCTACACGATTATTTTTCGCCCAATGTAGAAGCGGCTTTAGTTCATTTTCATAATTATTTTTTCTCTTTCGAACATCCGGACAGAACTAAAAAACACATTGCTACCCCGGTAAATAATTCTGCCTGTAAACGTATAAACATGTACCTAAGGTGGATGGTAAGAAAAGATGAACAAGGAGTAGATTTTGGTATATGGACAAAAATTAAACCATCGCAGTTAATTTGCCCTCTTGATGTGCATGTGGCACGGGTAGCACATAGATTACAACTAATACCCGATTTAAAGGCTACTTGGCAAAATGCACTTACCCTTACAGCTTTTCTTAAAAAACTGAATCCCAACGACCCTGTAATATACGACTATGCTTTATTTGGAATTGGAGTAGCTGAAAAATTAGATTAATCTGTTTATTTAAACACTCTTTTCTATACCTTTGAAACAAATAATAGTTGTTATAATGAAAAAATGGATAGTTGCATTACTTGTTATTTTCTGTTTTGCATCATGCGAAACAAAAAACGCACCTTCTTTTACAAAACCACAACCGGCAGCAGGCAAGGAATTAATTGCATTTCCTAAAAAAATGCAAGGGGCATTTATAAGTAATGATGAAATTTCGGTGCTAACAATTACAGATAATTTATTAACTATATTGTATGACTTCGATGAGCGATTAGTACCCGAAAACTACCAAGCAGACGATGACGATAGTACTGAAAATAAAGAGCAAGCGAAAGAAAACGTTACAGCCAATAAAATGTATTATGTAGATAGTAAAAATAGTCTCTATTTTTTAAAAGGCGATTCTTTATATGCTGAAAACGATAATGTAGGCAAATTCGGAGTAAAAAGATTAGGGGGCGATACGATATTAATGCATATTAATTTTACAGATACTGTTTTTGAACTAACAAATAAGAATAATATTCTAAAGGAGTATAAAAGCACTTTATTTTTAAATGAATATGCTGATTGGGAAAAAGAGCATAATTCTTGGCATACAAGAAAACTAATTCTTAAAAACGGCTTACTTTCAATATCCTTAATTGTTACAAACGATGATTTAAATAATGTGCAACAAATGGATGACAAACCGGATACCCTTACCTATAATTTACAACCTACACATAAGGAGTTTAAAGACATACCGTACTCTGAAAACATAGATACCTTTTATAAAATGAGGAAGTATTAAGGGGTGTTCTAAGGCTGAAACATTCCTGTTTGTTTCGGAAGCGGGATTGCTTACATCAAATAAGGTCGAAGTGGACGCTTCGAGCAGTAGGTAATCCTTACAATACACAAACTTTGTCTTTTCAGGATGTAAGGTTAGTCTTGTAATATACGTATATTCGCGTTATAAAAGAACAAAACAAATATCTTGATTCTGTTATACTATTGGTCTAATGATGAAAAAAATATCAATATTTTTTTTTGTTCAATTATTCTTTTCTGCTTGCACCCATAAAGCAGAAAATTCTTCATTGGATTTGTGGACAATAAGTTCGGATGTTATGGGTCATACGCTAACAATTTCATCTTCGCCCAAATTCGCAGGCGCAATCTGTTCGCTAAATTGGAATGGGAAAGAATTTATT
>CAIWXG010000470.1 GCA_903916555.1 uncultured Bacteroidota bacterium | reverse complement strand
GAAATACCTTTCGTCAAGGCTTTTGAAAAAGCAGCAATATCAAAATATACAAAAGACGAATTAGCTATCTATAACAATAATGTTAAAGTGTATAGAGATTTAAGAGGTGCTTTTGATACCGCTACAAGAGAAGGATTAGAATTGGGAATAAAAGAAGGTATTTTATTAGGAAAAATTGAGGGTAAAGAAGAGGGTATAAAAGAAGGGATCAAAGAAGGAATCAAAGAAGGGATCAAAGAAGGAATCAAAGAAGGAATCAAAGAAGGAATCAAAGAAGGAATCAAAGAAGGAATCAAAGAAGGGAAAATTGAAATTGCCCTAAAATTATTAAAAAACAATATTCCTTTAGCAGAAATCGCATTTATTACTGGATTATCAAAAGAAGATATTGAAAACCTCTATCAATAAACGTATTTTTAATATACAAAAATCCAATTGAATTTATTTTGGCTAACAGTTGTTTTCTTTTGTAAATTAAAGAGTGCTACCTTTGTCCACAATAAATTTACATTTTTGATATTTAACAAAAAATGCCTAAAGATAAATCCATAAAAAAAGTACTTATAATAGGCGCCGGACCTATTATCATTGGTCAAGCTTGCGAATTTGATTACTCAGGTTCACAAGCAGCAAGAAGCCTAAGAGAGGAAGGAGTAAAAGTAATTCTCATTAACTCTAATCCTGCCACTATTATGACAGACCCCATAATGGCAGACAAAGTATATTTACTTCCTTTAACAGTAGAAAGCATTGAACATATATTAGAAGAGAACGATATTGATGCTGCATTACCTACTATGGGTGGGCAAACAGCATTAAACTTAGCAAAAGAAGCAGAAGAACTTGGAATATGGGAAAGATATAGTGTTAAACTTATTGGCGTTGACATTAAAGCTATAGATAAAGCAGAAGACAGAGAATTATTTAGAAAATGGATGATAGAAATTGGTGTTCCTGTTGCAGAAGCAAGAACAGCAAATTCATTACTTGAAGGAAAGGAATTTGCACAAAAAATTGGTTTACCCATCGTAATAAGGCCTTCCTTTACTTTAGGTGGCACCGGTGGAAGCATTGTTTTTAAAAAAGAAGAATTAGATATTGCATTAGAAAGAGGGTTATCCGCATCTCCGCTACATGAGGTATTAGTTGAAAAAGCTGTTTTAGGCTGGAAAGAATTTGAACTGGAATTATTAAGAGACAGTAACGACAATGTAGTTATCATTTGTACGGTTGAAAATTTAGACCCCATGGGCATTCATACCGGCGATAGCATTACCGTAGCTCCTGCTATGACATTAAGTGATACTGCATACCAACTAATGCGAAATACCGCAATAAAAATGATGCGTGATTTAGGCAATTTCGCAGGCGGTTGTAATGTGCAATTTGCTCTTAACCCCGAAAACGAAGAAATTATTGCAATTGAAATTAACCCGCGTGTTAGTCGCTCCTCTGCTTTGGCTTCTAAAGCTACAGGATACCCTATAGCAAAAATAGCAGCCAAATTAGCTATAGGTTATTATTTAAGTGAATTAAAAAATCAAATAACCCAAACTACATCAGCATTTTTTGAGCCCGCTTTAGATTATGTAATCGTTAAAATGCCTCGTTGGAATTTTGATAAATTTAAAGGAGCAGATGATACTTTAGGTCTTCAAATGAAATCGGTTGGCGAAGTAATGGCTATTGGCAGAACTTTTCCTGAGGCATTACAAAAAGCCTGTCAGAGCTTAGAAAACAATGCAATCGGTTTATCTCACATTAGCCAAGAGCGGTTACGACCCGAAGAAATTTTAGAAAAATTAAAACGACCTACGTGGGATAGAATTTTTAGAATTAAAGAAGCTATTGCCGCAGGTATATCTATACGTACCATTAGAGAACTAACCTATATCGACAGATGGTTCTTATACCAGATTCAGGATATTGTTTCAATGGAATCTGAGATTAAAAAATATAAACATTTAGATAAACTACCCCAATCTATACTTTTTGATGCAAAAAAAATGGGGTTCAGCGACGAACAACTTTCCGAATTATTAAAAGATTGTACACCCGAAGAAGTTTATGAATATAGAAAAGATTTAGGTATTAGTAGAGTATTTAAAATGGTAGATACATGCAGTGCAGAATTTGATGCCCAAACTCCTTATTTCTATAGTACATTTGAAAATGCACCAATATCTGTTTCTGAGAATTCTTTAAGTAACAATGAAAGTACTATTTCAAAAAAGAAAAAGATAATTGTTATTGGTTCCGGTCCTAATAGAATTGGGCAAGGTATTGAATTTGATTATTGCTGCACACATGGGCTAATGGCAATAAGAGAATGTGGCTATGAATCTATAATGATAAATTGTAACCCTGAAACAGTATCTACAGATTTTGATATTGCAGATAAACTTTATTTTGAACCTGTTTACTGGGAACATTTATGGGAAATTATTGAACAAGAACAACCTTATGGTGTTATTGTTCAACTTGGGGGGCAAACAGCTTTAAAAATGTCTAAAAGATTACATGAAAAAGGCATAAGAATTATCGGTACTTCTTTTGATAGTATGGATATTGCTGAAGACCGTGGTAGATTTAGCGACATGTTGAAAGAAATGAATATTCCTTACCCTAATTATGGCACCGCTTACACAACAGATGAAGCTATTGAAGTGGCCAAAGAGGTTGGATACCCTGTATTAGTTCGCCCATCTTATGTATTAGGCGGGCAGCGAATGCGTATAGTAATTAACGATACCGAACTGGAAAATAGTGTAATAAGTCTCTTAAAACACTTGCCAAATAATAAAATACTTATAGACCATTTCTTAGACCGTTGTCAAGAAGCAGAAATAGATGCTATTTGTGATGGAGAAACGGTACATATAATGGGCATTATGGAGCATATAGAACCGGCTGGTATTCATAGTGGTGATAGCAATGCGGTATTACCCGCCTTCAACCTTACCCCACTGGTAGTAACTACTATGGAATATTATAGCGAAAAGATTGCCCGTGCGTTGAATATCAAAGGACTGATTAATATTCAATTTGCAATAAAAGGAACAAAAGTATATGTAATAGAAGCGAACCCAAG
>CAIWXG010000469.1 GCA_903916555.1 uncultured Bacteroidota bacterium | reverse complement strand
GCAAGGGTACAACCGGCAGGCATACCGGTTGAAGTAACAAAAATGTGGTTGTTAGTATCCGATGGTTCGCGTGGTGAAATATGAAAAGTGAAAGGACCTGAATTCTGGCATATATTAAAATTAACACTATCCGAAGCAATAGAACCACCTCCTGTAGCACCTGTCATTGCACCTGTAGGAGGTACATTGGCACAAGCTATTACAACAAATGTCATTTCTCGCATACATGTACCTACTAAGGTATCACCTCTGTATTCATGCATATTATAAACAACTAAAGACCTTTGCAAAGCATTGGGAACAAAATCTAATTGCCCTGTTGTGGTACCAAAAGCAAACGAACCAGCCAAAACATTTAATGGTGTAACAGCACTTACCGGTACACCTGTCCAAGCGGTACCTGTATAGGTAACATAACTCATTGTAAAACCACCTGTACAACCCGAACCACTTTGCCCGGGAACTAAATAATAAGACAAACTATCTCCATCCGGGTCAATAGCAACCGGATTATAAGTATCCATATCATTTAAACAGAAAAATGGTGTTGGTGGTTGCGTCAATGCAGGGCTTGAATTATTGTGCCCAACATTATCAAGTGTGTCTATTAACTGTGTAGTTGTACCGCCTATAATATTTGTTATGGCAGCTGCCCTTCCCGGTGCAGAACCTCCAGCAGTACTGCCACCAAATACAAAACGCCAGTTATGCGATGTATGTGGCATAGTATATAATGCAGTATAAACAAATTTCTTAATACCTGGTAAAACATAAGATGTATTAGTACACTGTGTGCTATCTAATGAACGTGGGCAAACAGGGGTAATTTCTACACCCATTTGTGGTGTTGCCGGTGTATCTATTCTTAGTGTTACATCAGTAACATAAGTACCACCATCATAAATACAAACTATTGGTTCTGTATAAGGAAGAGTTGAAAACGCAGCTGACGAAGCCGGACCACAGTTACCGTAAAATACTAATGTGATTCTATATTGGTCGCCTACAATATGTTTATATAATAAATCCATACCTACTAAATGCGATGCTTTTGCACCAAAAACATTTAATAATAATATAGAAGCCAATAAAAGACTTTTATACATGTACAAACCTTTAAGTAAAAAATTTTTCATAATTTTTTTATATAAATAATTTATTTTAAAAACACGAATCAAATACAAAAAAGCACTAAGCTTAATTGGGTAAAATTAAACTATTTTTTGATAATTTTACTTTTTACAAGGATGAATTATTAAAAAAAATCGCCTTAAAACAAGAAATTTTAAAAAATAATATTTTCATTAATTCTAAATTAATAAAAACAAGAAAAAAGGTAGTCCAAACTATTTTGGAACTACCTTTTTATAAAAAATGAAATTTAGTATTTCATAAATAATATTAATATCTATATAAATCCGGTTTATACGGACCATCTTTCGGAATACCTAAATAAGCCGATTGCTCAATAGTTAATTCCTCTAACACAACACCAATTTTAGCAAGATGTAAACGTGCTACCTTCTCATCAAGATGTTTTGGTAATACATAAACTTTATTCTCATAATTGCTGCCATTCAACCACAATTCTAACTGTGCTAAAGTTTGATTTGTAAATGAATTACTCATTACAAAACTTGGATGCCCTGTAGCACAACCCAAATTTACTAAACGTCCTTCTGCCAATATAATAACCTCTTTACCTTCAATATTATATAGGTCAACCTGTGGTTTAATAGTATCTTTTGTATGACCATAATTACCATTTAACCAAGCCATATCAATTTCAATATCAAAATGACCGATATTGCATACAATAGCTTTATCTTTCATGCTACGAAAATGATTTTCAGTAATCAAATCACGACAACCTGATGCTGTAACAATAATATCAGCTTCTTTTACAGCATCAATCATTCTTTTTACTTCAAAGCCATCCATAGCAGCTTGCAATGCACAAATAGGGTCTATTTCTGTAACAATTACTCGTGCACCTGCACCACGTAATGATTCAGCCGAACCCTTACCTACATCACCATAACCACCTACAACAGCCACTTTTCCTGCCATCATCACATCTGTAGCACGACGAATAGCATCTACTAAGCTTTCTTTACAACCGTATTTATTATCAAATTTAGATTTTGTAACACTGTCATTTACATTTATAGCAGGAATGGGTAAAGTACCTTTTGCCATCCTTTCATATAAACGATGTACACCTGTTGTAGTCTCTTCGCTTAATCCTTTAATATACTGTACCAATTCAGTATAGTTATCTAATACAATATTGGTTAAATCACCACCATCATCTAAAATCATATTCAGTGGACGGTCTTCGCTTCCAAAAAATAATGTTTGCTCTATACACCAATCTGCATCTGCAATAGATTGACCTTTCCAGGCAAAAACACCAATACCGGCAGCAGCAATAGCAGCAGCAGCATGGTCTTGTGTTGAAAATATGTTACAAGAACTCCAACGAACTTCCGCACCTAATTCAATAAGTGTTTCTATTAGCACAGCAGTTTGTATTGTCATGTGCAAACAACCTGCAATTCTAGCTCCTGCTAATGGTTTTTTATCTGCATATTCTGCACGTAAAGCCATTAATCCGGGCATTTCAGCTTCTGCAAGTCTGATTTCCTTGCGTCCCCACTCTGCAAGACTAATATCCTTAACTTTGTAAGGCAACATAAAATCAATTTCCGAACGAGTCATTGTACTCATATTGTGTGTTTTAATTAGAAATATTTTTGCAAATTTAGGATATTTATGTTTCAAAAGCATTAAATAAACCTAAATAATAGTATTGATAATTATGATTAACAAATTAGGTAAAAAGTAAAACCAGACGTATTATCAATCAAATAATGTTATTTACGTAATACATTTTCAATTTACCTTTATTTTTAGCTTCTAATTCGCCTCTATAAACACAATCAAATTTTTCTTTAATAAGATTATGGGTTGTTTCACTTATATTTATTTTTCCGCCCTCACTATTTTGTTCCATGCGTGCAGCAGTATTAACTGTATCACCCCATATATCATACGAAAACTTCTTAATCCCTACCACCCCTGCCACTACTCCACCGCTATGTACACCTATTCTTATTGCAAAAGTTTTTGCTTTTTTCTTAGCCCTATCAGCCATGAATTCCCTAATCTCAATTGCAGCAGATACCATATCGTAAGCATGTTCAGCGTTTTCGTGAGGTAAACCAGAAACAGCCATATATGCATCACCAATTGTTTTAATTTTTTCTATATTATATTTATGTGCAATTTCATCGAAAGCAGTAAAACATTCGTGTAATTCATCTACAAGTTCCTGCGGAGATAATGTTTGAGCAATATGTGTAAAACCTACAAAATCTGTAAATAATACAGATGTAGAATCAAAACTTCTTGCTTTTGTTTGCCCAAAAGCTTTCAATTCTTCGCTTACATCAAATGGCAAAATATTCAGTAATAATTCTTCGCTTTTATGCTTTTCTTTTGCCAGCAAAACATTCTTCTCATCTAAACGTTGTAAGGCTGTATTTTTAGTGTTTTCGAATACTAACGTTATAAGAAAAATAAGTAGCACTAAACCATTTAAATTCATTGTATTAAAAATAGCAATCATTGATGACCCCGACTCATCAATAAAATTAAATTTTTGAAATGCAAGAACTCCAATTACTGTTACCAAAACATAAGATGTGATGGTCCAAAACCAAGCAGATTTTTTATTTGTAAGCATCAATGACGTAATTGGTAATACCGCAAACCATGGCAAAATACTTGAATGCAAACCACCAGTATATAGCGTAACAACACCAACCCCAATTGCACCAATTAAAACATATAGATTCGCTGTCCAATATAATGAAATAAGCTTATGTTTAAACAAAAATGGTATTATCAAAAAACCTACTACATTAAAAGCCATTGCATAAGCTGCATGTGGCATATTAAAATAAATAGATGAAAGTAAATAAAAAGCAGAAAAAAAAGAGGTAAGAAAACATATTAATACAAATAGTCTGGCTTTTCGTAAACTTTCTTCATTTTTTGTGTAAACTTCAGGAATAAAATCCATTAAAAATTTCTTCATAGTAGTATTTTTTCTATGTTATAAATATGTTTATTTAAATATATAGTATGCTACGATGCACGCTCCCCACATTACTAATCCTTGTATGATGCCTAATACTGGTATCCATTTCAACTTTATCGTGTCACATCTATCAAAAAGGTTAGGTATGCTTAGCATTAACAAGCCTTCTGCTAGATATATATAGGCTGGCACAATACCCCATAAATGAGTATTTTGATAAGACCACCAATGTGCATTTATAGCCAAATACTCATAAAAAGGTATTATAATGCACCCTAAAACACCAACCGCTAATGATGCTATTAATGTTCTATATTTTTGATTTATTAGGTAGCCAATATACCCAATCTGAATTAATACCACAACCCAGCTAAAAGGCATATATGCTGGTGAAGCTACTAAAAATGGCTCATCGGGAGGATATACTAATGTATGTGTATAGTTTACCAACCAATTATCTGCAAGTAATTCAGTGAAACCGGTAACAATAGTAAAAATCAGAAAACGTGCAATTAACATATCTTTATACAATATTGAATAAAATATGTATATCAATGCAAAACCATAGCTCCACACAGCCCCGCTTTCCCACCCTTTAAATTTATAAGCTGCAAGCATTAACATTAATACTGCAATAACCATACTCGACAAAACAAATATTGTTCTCTTTTTCGGTGTAATTATCATATACTATCTAATTAATAAATTAATATTTATGTTAATTTTTTCTACTTCTTAATTTCAGAAACCAGCGTTGAATTTTATAAAAAAGCACAATAAAAATATTGTTTTTTGTTACAGGGCTATCCCAAGGCAAGCCTTTTTTCCATCTTTGATTGTCCTTATATCTAAATCCAGCCAATATACCCGGCTCATGTAAATCCCATATTTCACAGAATGGTGCATCAATACCAGACGCATCAATAATACAGTTTACAGCTCTTCTGGCACTTTCATTTGCCCCTTCCATGGTAGCTAAGTCTGTAAAGGTTCTTACATAATCGCCCGACAAAAATAAGTTAGATATATTTGTATATGCAGGAGGGCGAAGACACCAAGTATTTACATTGTTTACTAATAAAGGTTCTCTATTAGTTGCTCTTCCTTCTATTCCGTGTTTTACTTGTATATCGTGATCCAAATAAAACTGCTCAACCATATCATCACGTAATATTTCAATACCATTTATATTTAAACCTTGTTTTAATTGCAACCAAACTTCATCTTTTATTTCTTCTACAGTACAATCTTTGGCAATTTTACCATTATTACCAATGCTTTGCCAATCAGAAATATCTACAGACAGCACGCCCCTCACTTTCTTATTGTAACAAGCCGCAATATCAAAATCCGGCCAAAATTGCATTTGTGAAATAGACGTAATTGCCCATTGACTGTCTGAATAAATTACATGTCCTTTATTTATTTTCATGTCCTCATTTAAATAAAATTGCAAGCCATTCATCCATTGTACATTTTCAGCAAGTTCTATTAATTGAGTAAAAGTTGAATCAACTTCTATCATTTCTCTGGTTATTAAATCTTTTACAATTTCAATAGGCACAGCTAATAAATAATAATCTGCTTCTAATTTTATTTGATTACCATATTTATCTTGCACCCAAGCACAAGATATTTTATAGTCTGCTACGTCTAATTTTATTACTTTATGGTCAAAGTAATATTTAACGCCACCATCAGTCAAAAATTTTAACCAGGGAGTAAGCCATTTAATATTTGTAGGACCATTTAGTACTCTGTCAGTATTTACAAACGGGTCTAACATATTAAATATTAGCTGTAAAAAAATATCGCCTCCGGTTTTTGTACTTGCTCTTTTTGCTTGTGCGGCAACAAGTGTACGGGTTAATCCTTCTACCAATAAGTGCCTATAGGTTTCGCTAAATCTTGCGGCTTCCATAAACTGCCACCATCCTATTTTCTCATATAAATTTTCTCTACGCTCCTTACATGATGTCATTAATTGCCATACTTTTTCAGCAAAAAATGTTATTTCTTCTTGGGTAAGTCCTGAATCAACACCACCGAAAACATCCTTTAAAAAAAGTTTTAGCTCATCTAAATTCCTTGGAAAAGAAATTGGACCTACAATTGGAGGTTTCCCCATCCGTGCCATCATAACATACTCTGTAGCAACCAAATTGTCATATACACCGTTTTCATTTTTAATACCTTCCGGACTTGTATAAGGTATTTTCTTCATTGTATCGGTAATGTGTTTATAAAAACCAGGGAAAAATCTAAACCCATGTTCACCGGGCAAAGGAACCGAATCAGGATAATGTTGTTTAAACCTTACATCTACACTTCTTGCCTTTCCACCACAATAGGTAGGGTTTGCTTCATAGACTTCTACTGCAAATCCTCTTTCCATTAATTCTTGTGCAGCACTCATGCCGGCTACACCACCACCTAATATGACAACTTTCTTCATAATATAAAAAAATATTTATGCTAAGGCACTACTAACATTAGCGACAAATATAAAATTATAAATGAATAATGTCAAATTAATTATTATTCAATATAGTATATTCTTTTTTTATTATAAAACATAAGTTATTTATATGTAATAAATTTACATAATCATGTAAAAATTAAGGAAACTCAATTAATATACACAAAATATAATTTAATATACTGTGTTTTTGAATTAAAATTCAGCACTTACTTAT
>CAIWXG010000468.1 GCA_903916555.1 uncultured Bacteroidota bacterium | reverse complement strand
TCATTAATTGTTTTAATACTCATTAATTGTTTTAATACTCATTAATTGTTTTAATACTCATTAATTGTTTTAATACTCATTAATTGTTTTAATACCTCTAATTTTACCAGCTTTCCATGATTGCACCTCTTTTTCATATATTGATTTATTGCGTTCTGTAACATAGTCAAGGTCAAGGTCTGTTAAATCGGGCTTACCTGCATTTACCCAAGCAGTAAACCAAAAATTTGCTGTTTCTGCAACGGCTGCCTTCATTTGTTTTTCAACCATGCCATTTAATAATTCGTTATATACTTTTGTGTATTCTTCATTATGAATAGGATTACCATACTTATTTTTAGAAACATTACCATTGGCATCCATTTTATACATTTTTTCATCGGGCTTATTATTTCTTAATTCTTTTTCTACACTTAATAATCTTGGAGCTAATAAAAAACTATTTTGAACAATTAACCAAGATTCTTTTTCTATATCTTCTATATAATGTGCATTATCGATATATAAATGATAATTTTTTCCAAATGCTTCCGGTATTTGAGATTCCCAAAAACCATGAATCCCTTTTTGACCAGTAAGCTGTCCATCATGATTTATGGTTGTGTGCAATGGCATGTGTGCATCACCAATATAATGTCCTAAATCTGCGGCAAGAAAAAGAATTTCAACTTTATTTTTATTTTTGAAAGCTAAAGTAAGTTTTTCCATCATTTCTTGCAAATACCAGGGTAAAATGCCATATTTCTGCATTGTATCTTTATTGTACTTTGCTGTTGCTGCAGCCATAGTTTTAGGTATATCATCAAAAGAACCTGATGCATTGTAACCTTCAATATCTATATAATGTCTTGGCCCTTCAGCTTTGTCATTAAGAGTGTGTTTTCTAATATCCGGTATTACTGATTCTTGTGTAATAAAATCGGCATGATTATAAAAGAATAAACCCATTTCAGGTGGCAAACATAATAATGCACCTTTATTAATGCGGTAATGTGCCCATACCCCCCAAGCATTTAAGCTTTGCACATTACTTAAAATACTAAACAATATGATGAATGCAATTAATGTTATTTTCTTCATGCTAAAATTTCAATACTACTTTACTGTTAATTTAGAAGTTTCTGTAATTTGCTCGTTGTGAATTTTTACTATATAAAATCCTTTATTTAAATTAAAAGATATTACATCGTTTTGGGTAATTTGAGATAAATATTGATTAAAAACGATTCTACCTGTAACATCATAGATATCAACTGTAACATTAGTTAAGTCTTTATTGGTAGTAAGGTTTATTGATGAAAAAGCAGGATTAGGGAAAATGGAAACATGTTTGTCAATATTCAAGTTTTCAATATTGGTAGTAGCTCTTTCAGCAAGCCATATTGTTATGTTCATTAATAATAATCTATGATTGCCGGCTGCATCAGACCAATAGCCATTATACAAAGTGCAAGAAGGGTTTCCCGTACCGTCATCTGTTGGTGAGCTGTCGCCAATTGCAGCTACTTTTCCGCTACCATAATGCGAATAAGCACACATAACATTTGTATTACCCGGTGTGGTACCTGTTTTATATATTACACCCTTAACTGTAGAGTTTAAAGTAGGATTAAGTGTCATTGTAGTACCGCCCGACCACTGTGCTTCGGCAACATTACCCATAGGCCCATGTATAATAGAATCGGTAGAAGTTGCAGAAATATTGGTTGTTGTTTGCGAGAAATCTACTGTATCAAAGAAAATACCGAATGGATAAGGTTGAACACTGTTTGTACTTAGGAAATCGTCCCAAATATGTGGTGAGTCCCAACCGTCACCATTTCTATCGCTATTATTGTGGTCTGAAATCATAAATAAACTACCACCGTTTTGTACAAATTGCATGATAGCTGTTTTTTGTGCAGTTGTAAAAACCATATTAGGCTCATCTACAATGTATATTTGGTAATTAGCTAGGTCTTGTGCGTTAGACGTATTGCCATAGCTTATTGAAGCGTTCCAAGGTAATGTTTCTACTGTATAACCTCTTTTGGCGCAATCTACACCCCAGCTTGATAAAGCTCCGCTCCAATAGGTTTCGGCAGTGGTAGATGTAATTCCGCTCTGTGCCGGTGTAGGTATGCGTTGTGGATTACTTTTTGTGCCACTTGAACTTATATAAGCTCCACTGCTGCCCACTGCTAAATTTGTTAAATCATAATCAACAACCCAGTCTGCGTTAGCTGCCATTTCTCCTTTTGTTGCATCAAATAAAATCTTAACAGTTTGTGCCTTAGTAAAATTAATACTAAACAAAGAAATTATAAGCGTAAGTTTCACGTATTTAATAAACATGATGATTTTTTTTGTTTTTTTAGACTGCAAAAGTAAGGTATTTCTATAAATTAATTTGTTTTAACTTACTTTAGTTCAGCAACTATTATTGAATTAATAAAAATGTATTTTTGTTTTCAAATAATATACTTATGCAATGTATTTACTTTTAAAATTCATAAAAAAACCTGCCAATTTTGACAGGTTTTTTTATGAATAACTATTTGTAAAAAAATTAGTTAACTGCAAATTTAGTTACTACAGAAGAGTTATTATTGCTCATACGTGCAAAATACATACCTGCAGATAAATGTAAACCATTGATAGTTAATGATTGTGTACCTGTTTGTGCATTAATGTTTTCTGTGTGTATTATGCGACCAGATAAATCATAAATAGCTAATGAATAATCACCTTCAACTTCTACATTGTAATTAAAGTTAAGTTTATCAGCACTACCTATACCTAAAAGGTTTAAAGCAACTGTAGGTTGTGCAGAAACTTCATTAACACCTGTGTGTGAAGTTCCAGTACCAGTCCAAGTTAATCTTAAATCATCAATAGCTGAAGTAGCACGTAAGCCGGTTGCAGAACTTGCTGCAAGGGTAACGATACGAATCCAAACCGGACCTGCATTGTTATCTAAAGCAGAGCCGAAGTTTACTGAATCTGCATTATTAGATGCAGTAGTACCACCTGTTGTTGCTGTACCTAATAATGTAGCAGGTGTAAATGATGTTGGTGTAGTTCCAAATCCATAATCAACTGTCCAAGTAGTAACGCGTGTAGAAATAATATCTAAAGACTGTAAATTGAAAGCTAATTTGAAATTTGTTAAACCTGTAGTATTTGCAATTTCAAATACAAAAGCAGCACCCGGGTCGTAACCACCACTGCTTTTTTGACGTACAGCAAAAGCTCTGTTTGTTTGTAACGTTTGGCTTAAGCAAGATAATGTGTCAAAACCTGCTATGTCTGCTGATGGACAATTTTTGAAACCTGCACCAAAAATATCTGATGCACAAGAAAGAGTATCAGCACCACCAACATTAGCATAACGACCAAAGTTAGTGCCACCAAACGGATAGGTATCTGTGTAAAGTGTACCTAATGACGTTGAAGTAGCTGATACATAGTTTGACCATCCTGCTGGTCTGCCACCTGCGATACCATCAAAATTTTGTAGGTAAGATGTACCAACAAGGGAATAAGGCTGAGCTATTGTTGCTAAAGTAGCAACGCAAAAAGATAAAAGTAAAGCTGTTTTTTTCATTTTATATGTTTTAAGCTGCAAATGTCAATTCATTTTTTCAATATAAATTATTCTCAAGGTTAAGTAATTATTAATTTTACAATGCTCCTATTTATAAAATTGTTTTATATAGCTCTTTATTTGTAAACTGTATCTTTGTCAAATTATAGTATTATAGAATTTTGTTGCTGAATATTAAAAACAAGTTTTGAATAAACAGAATAGATTTATACCCACTGTTGTAATAGCTATACTAATGTATATGCTGTTATTATTTATGTATCCGTTCTATAAATACTACATAGACCCGGATGGTACTTCGTATCTAACAATTTCAAAGAGATATGCTACAGGGGATTTTGCAACTGCAGTTAATGCTTATTGGAGTCCTTGGTCTTGTTGGTTTACAGCATTATTAATAAAATGGGGGTTAATGCCAATACCTGCATCTGTTATTATAAATTCATTGGGTGCATCCGGTTTTTTATTTATTTCACAATCCATTTTTTTAAAATTTAGTATACATAAAATATACCAATGGCTGTTAAATTTTACGCTGTTATTCTTTCTTGGTTATGCTGTTTTCGCACAATCATTTGATGATATTTGGCAATGTTTCTTTTTGCTTTCTGCTTTAAGACTTCTTTTGCTTGATACTTTTTGTAATAGACCAATATTATGGGTGTTTTATGGTATTATAGGTGGTTTTGCTTATTTTGCTAAAGCATATTCATTTCCTTTTTTTATTATAAATACACTTATTTGTGTTTTTTTCGTAGTAAAAATGAATAAAATTAAATGGCTACAAATATGTTTGGTGTCTTTACTTTCATTCTTTATATGTTGTTTTCCATGGATTTATATTTTACATAATAAATATGGTATATGGACAAGCTCCACAGCAGGTTCCTTAAATTTATCTTGGTATTTAATAGGCCATCCTTTCTGGAATAAAGATTATAATTATTTAATACCACCTATACTCAAAGGAAGTCCCTATTATTGGGAAGACCCTTATTTGGTAAATGGTTATACACCACATTTTTGGAATTCTTGGCAACTATTTGGAAGGCAAATAGTTCGGTTTTTCTACACATTGTATAAATTTAATTACAGTATCTTTCAAATATCTATTGCTTTTCCAATAGTAATATATGTATGCTATAAAATTGTGAAATTTAAAAAGACAAGAATGCAGTATCCTGATGGTTTATTTATTATATCATTGTCATTTCTTTTGTTTCCATCAGCTTATTTACTCATTAACTTTGAATCTCGATATATTTGGTATTTAGTACCATTAAGTATGTTGCTGAGTACTTATATTATTCAAAATAAGCTTTTAAAGATTCATATTCAATTTTCTCCTTTATTACTGGTAATACTTTTCTGTATTTCATATTTAGTTTATCCGGCTATTCAGTTGAAAAACATGTTTAATAAAGGAAGGGAAGAATATAATTTAGCCCTTGTTTTAAAAGAAAATAATCTTTCAGGTTCATTTACAGGCAATATAAAAACAGCTAATATGGCAAGGTTGGCTTATTTTTCAGGGAATCAATACTATTATGTTGCAAAACCTAAAATAGATTTAATAGAAATACAAAAAGAAATGATACTATATGATATTAAATATTTACTTGTTTTGCCTCTTAATTCATCCGAAACGATTCCTAAAATAGAAACTTCTTTAAACAAAGAACCTTTACTCGTAAATTATATAAATGCTAACATACAATTCACTTGGGATAGTATTAAAATTACAGACAATAGACTTGAGAAAGAATATATTGTCTATAAATTAGTAAAACATTAATTTCAATTTTTTGTTTTTAGTATTTGTTATTCTTTGTACTTTTAACTTTATGGCATACCAAGAACATACTGTATCTTCGCACTTTGCGTTTGTATAGCATAAGAACTTTTCATGATTCGAGGTAAGTATTTGTTATTTTTATTGTTTTTATTTTTAGGTCTAAGCAGTTTTGCACAAAGACCATTAATGAACATGCCGGAACATGACGATAAACCTTATTATTTTGGCATTACTTTCGGAATGAATTTCTCTGTTTTTCAGATTAAATATACACAAGATTTTGCTAATCTTGATACTTTTAAACGCATACAACCTCTTTGGCAACCTGGCTTTAATCTTGGGCTAATAGGTAATTTAAAACTGACTAATTTTATTGATTTACGTTTTGCTCCCGCAATCGCATTTGCTGAAAAAAGGCTTGTATTTCAATATAATATTCCTTACGATAGCACATCAGACCGAACGATAGATGCTATATATATGCATTTACCCTTATCTTTAAAATTTAAGAGTGAACGTATAAAGAATTTTAGGTTTTATGCACTTTTAGGGGCAAAGTTCGATTATGATATGGCGGCTAATGCCCGTTCTCACCGTCCCGATGAGTTTATTAAAGTAAGTCCGGTAGATTTTGGCTATGAATTTGGAGTTGGGTTTGAATTTTATAATCCTAACTTTATATTTTCACCTGAAATTAAAGTAAGTCAGGGCTTAACCAATCAACTTTTTATAGATAGAGGCTTACCACTTACAAATGCAATTGAGAGTTTACTTACACGGATGATAGTAATATCCATACATTTGGAAGGGTAACAGAAAATATTTTCTTTTATTCTATCTAATTAATTTATACCCTAAAGTTATTCTAAAATAAGTAGCTGAAAGTGCCGTATTAATATTTACATTGCCTTTTATGTTAGGGTTTATGCTGCTTTGTTGCATCAAACCATCTATTTGCCATCTATCCCAAAACTCGTAACTAATACCTAACATAAAGCCTAATCTGAAGGAATTGTCTTGAGATAAGGAGTATAAAGGTGATTTGTATTCTGCGATAGTATTGCCTCTATAAAAGATAACTTCATCAATTGCTTTAGGCGAACGTAATAATATGCCATTATGAGCAGGTGTACTAGAATCGTTGACAGTAACATATTTTCTGACAATTGAAGTATTTTCATTTATACCAATTAACTTACTATAAGTTAATGTAGCCCCGCCATAAATAGAAATCGCATTGGTAATTTTAAAGTTTAGTAATATAGGTAGCTCAAATTGTGTAAGTGTGCCACCAATACTATACCATTTGGTAATAGAGTCGTGAGATTGGCTATAAGTATATACTCTTGATACCCAAGAGGAATCGCAATATAGCTGGCTGCCATTACCCATAGGAAATAAATAGTTATACAAACTGTCGGTTTGTGAGTATTTACCATCATTATTTACTTTATAATAGCTTTGTGTCCCATCAATTTTTCTATTATTTATTACGGAAGATTTTAGTGTGGGTTGCACCATGATTGAAATCCTTTTATTTATATTATATTTTATGTATGGCGAAACAACCACACTTTGTGCACTAACATTTTTAAAACCGGTTTCACCACCGGTCTTTATACCGGTTTCGTATTTAGGTAATTTACTGTCTGAAAGCGTGAATATGTTTTTTAATGTACTTTGTTTTGGAATGTTTTTCACACTGTCTTTTTCCGGTTTTTTGTTTTCAGACAGTAATTCTTTTGTATCAATTTTAGTAGGGTTTATAATAGAATTTTTATTTACGGTCATTGCAATTAATTCGTTGGTAGTTTCCTCTAAATTTGTATTTGGCTCTAAATTATTGGATACTTTATTGGAAACAGAATTTGTATTATTTGTTGCAGAAAAATAGTTTTCATTACTTATTGCTTCCTTTAAATTGCTACCTTTTTTTGTAGTTACCATTTTACTGTTTTTTGCTAAAGCTATTTTACTATTCTTTTGTAAAATAATATTATTTTTATTTTTATTATCGTTAGATGGATTAATTAGCTTTTTATCTGTTTTATTTTTAAAGTTTTGGGCAACAAGAGTGTTTTTTGATATAAAATTGCCAGTGTTATTATTTTTAATTTCTTTTGATTGCGTATTTAAAATTGTTTTACTGCCCTTGTTGGGTTCTGATTTTTCATTATTTAAAATAGTTGTATTGCCCTCCTTATTATTGTCTGTTAAAGCTGATTTATTTAGTTTATTTGCGGCTATTTTTATTTTATCTGTTTGTATATTTAAAGTAGAGTCATTTTGTATAGAATAATCTGTTG
>CAIWXG010000467.1 GCA_903916555.1 uncultured Bacteroidota bacterium | reverse complement strand
CCAATTAGTACAAAAAACTACTTCTGAAATGCATTCTCACTTATTTTTCTATAAATGTTCTTCTGAGCAAAAAAGGAGAAAGCAGTCATTTAAGAGTAAGATTTGTGTTTTTTCATTGTTTTTTTTATGCATTTCTTATGAAATAAGCCAATAACTTTGTTGTCTTAATTTAGTTTTAAAGAATTGTTATTTATTTTATTATAAATCATAATAATGAAAATATTTACCCTGTTAAGCCTTATAATATTATCTAGTTTTACAAGTATTGCACAAAAGAAAGACAGTGTTGGATTATGTAGAATTACAGGTAAAATTATAGATTCAATTTCTAAAGTACCTATTGAATATGCAACACTAACTGCATTTAAAATAGGTACAAATATACTAGCAGGCGGCGCAATAACGGATTCAAAAGGACAGTTTGTGATTGATAATCTTTTTGCCGGAGAATATTATGCTAAAATTGATTATATTGGTTATAAACAAAAACAAATAAGCAATATAGTACTTACTGATAATCATAATACTGTTAAAATAGGTAGTTTTGGTATTGTTAAAGATATAAATAATCTAAAAGAAGTAACAGTTACCGGGAGTAAAAATTTTATGGAGATGCACCTTGATAAATTTGTTTATAATGTTGAAAAAGACATTACAAGCCAAGGCGGGGTAGCAACCGATGTATTAAAAAAAGTACCCCAGGTTTCTGTAGATGTTGACGGCAATGTAGAACTTTTAGGTAATACAAATGTTAGGGTATTTATTAATGGTAAACCATCTGCCTTATTTGATAATAATCTAGCTGAGGCTTTACAAACAATACCGGCAAGCCAAATAAAAAGTATAGAAGTAATTACAAGTCCCGGAGCACAATATGATGCTCAGGGAACCGGTGGTATTATTAATATAATAATGAAAAGCACAAAATCGCAAAGTGTGAATGGCAATATTACGTTAAGTGGTGGCACAAGACTTGAAAACGGTTCAATTGTATTAAATACACATAAGGGCAAATTTGATGTAAATGCTTCTGTAGGTGCTAATGGACAACTTAAAGGTACTACACTAACAAGTTTGAACCGAACAACAACCAATGCAGACAGAACTATAGATAGTACTAGTTTATTGCAAAACGGGCAAGGAACTTTATACAAAAAAGGATTACGAGCAACTGTAGGTGCTGATTATGAATTATCAAAAAAAGACAATATTAGTGTATCTATAGGCTATCATAATTTTGGAACCTATAATTCAGGTAACATTAACCAGCACCAAATTTCCTATTATCCTGCTGAAATTGATACAATTACCAATAGAATATCTAATAATACCTCTCTTTATAAATCTATAGATTGGGAAGTATGCTACAAAAGAAAATTTAGAAAAGAAGGACAAGAATTTAATTTATCTTACCAAAGCAGTATAGATTGGATAAATACCGATTATTCACAAAGTCAGTCTTATGCACTTAATAATGTCTTATTTTCGGGTGCAAAAGGGGGTAATGAAGCGAAGGATAAAGATACTTATATTAACGCTGATTATGTGCAACCCATATTTAAAAATGCAACATTAAGTTTTGGAGTTAAGGGTTCATTTAACAGAGCAAACAGCTATGTAAACCACTATTTGCTAAATTGCAATATCTATCCTAATATATATGAATTAGATGGTACACAAGTAAATAATTATGTTTTTAATCAGGATATATACGCAGCTTATGCATCTGTAACATTTCCTATTTTAAAAATATATAACTTTAAATTAGGTATTAGAGACGAAGATACTAAAATAAGTTTTCCGGGTATAAATGATTATTTATCAGCATATAATTCCATTGTGCCTTCAGGGGTAGTATCCAGAAAATTGAATAATAATCAAACTATAAAATTAAGTTATGCACGCAGAATACAAAGACCCGATTTAGGTTCTTTAAATCCTTTTGTAGATGCTACAGACCCCTATAATTTAATAAAAGGCAATCCTTATTTATTGCCTGAAAAAGTTCATAATATGGAATTTTCTTATTTTAAACAATTTCCGAAAGGGAGTAATCTATTAGCCACATTCTATTTTAGGTACTCAACAGATGATTTACAAAGATATATAATAGATACAACCTTTACTTTAGGAAGTACTTTATATAAAAATGTAGCTGTAAGTACCAGTAAAAATGCCGGTACACAACAGGTTTCGGGCATTAACTTATCGGGAAAGCTGTCTATTTCAGAGAAATTAGAGATAAGGGGGAACGCCATTTTATTTAATAAATACATTGTTAGTCAACTTGTTAGTGGTGCTACCTCAAGTTCTTTTAATTATAGAATAAATGGTAATGCTACCTATCAGATAAATAAATCATTAACTATAGAAATATATGGAAGTTTTAGATCCCCAAATGTAGAAATACAAGGTAAATTTCCATCTTTTTCACAATATAGTATTGCAATGAGGCAAATGCTATTTAAAAAGAAACTTAGCGTAGCATTTACAACTACAAATGCATTCAATAAATATGTGGACCAAGAAACAAGCATAACAGGGCAAGGTTTTTCAGTAATCAGTAATCGTAAAATACCTTATCAATCTTTTGGACTTAGTATATCGTACAAATTCGGAAAAACTGAATATGCAAAAAATCAAGAACAAGAACAAAATTTAGAAGATGGAGGTAGGTAGTAAATACTTATTCTTCTCCATTCAGTTCCCTCTCTTTTTCTGCAATTGCTTGTGCTATTGATGCTGTTTTTTGAGCATTTGCTCTATCACCAATAGCTTGGTATAATTTTATTAATATATTATACACATTTAAATCATTGGGAGTCATTTTCAATCTCTTATTTAAAACATCTATTGATTCTGGAATTCTACCCTTATTGGCTAACGAAATGGCATAATTATATAAAGTAGTTTCGTCATGAGGGTCTTTTTGTAATGCTTTTTCAAAAAATAGGATAGCACTATCAAAATTACTTGCTTTCAACATTATATTTCCATAATAGGCATTATATTCAGGATCTTTTTTTACAATTGCACATAAAGGAGTATTGTCTGCTTTAATTACACTAATTGTGTTCCCCGGTGGAAAATAAGCAGAATCATTTTCATTTTTCAATAAATCTTTTTCAATAAAACGAGTATATATAAGTGCATAATCCCATTTCTTTTCATATCTCTGCGGGTATCTAATATATATACATTGTATTTTAGGGTTTATTCTATTAAAATATTGTATTACAGGTTCTATTGCATTAGACGCAATTACAACAGAGTCTTTTGTTGTAAATAGATTTTCCATTTTTGCCAGTTGATAGCTTGCTTGTTTAAGACTGTTCATGTAATAATCGGTCTCAAAATGACTATAAGCACCATCTATACCACCTACCAATTCATTGAAGTAAACAATTTGGTTAGGATGGTTAGCAATGCACCATTTTGCAGGTAATAGTAAACCAATAATTACTATGCCGGTAATAGAATACTTGACGATGCTGTTTTTTACTTTATTAATAATTGCTAAAAATGTTAAAGAAGCCAAAACAACTAACGGGGGATAAATAAATAATAAATGTCGCCAGCCGTCATACAAAGGCGATTTTTTATAAATGATATAAAATAATGGAAATAATGCTGCAAAAAATAAAAAAGATATTTGCGTAAACTTATATTCTTTATTAAAAAATAAATAGGGAGATACTATTATTCCTAATAAAATAATTATTGGTGAGGAAATGAAAATCCATTTAGGGATATAATACCAAGGCACTAAATCACTTTTTATCTGTAAATCGTTGAACAACATGCCGATACTGGTTGAAAATTTTGCCATTTCGCCTAATGCCGATACCGGATTGCCCAATGGATTTTGTAAACCATAAGGCCAGAAAAGAAGTCCCAAAAAGTAACCGGAAATACTCATAATAGTACATTGTAATAAGAGTGATTTAATTTCTTTTGATGTTATTTTATACTGTTTCCTCCATTCAAAAATATATTGAATAAACACTCCTACTGCTAAAAATGGAATAAGGAGAAGCCCACCAACACGTATGTTTATAGCATAACCTATTGATACTGCTAGCCATATCATGTCTTTTTTAGTAGGATTAGGAAAGCTTTTAAGGTATTTTAAAATAAAATATACGCCCATCAGCATACCTAAAGCATAAGGAATGTCTTTTGGGTTATTCATGCTTTCGCCAAAAAATCTTGGAGATAAAAATAAAAACCATACAGCAAGTAGTGCAGCATCCCAACCTTTAAGAAATTGAGCAAGTTTGCCTACAAAAAGTAAAACTAAAAAGCCAAAAAAAGCATTAATAAAGTGGCGGGTATTAAAGGGGTCGAAAGGTAATACCTTATTTAAAGCAACACACATAAAATCGTAGAAACCACCATAAAGGTAACCGTTGGTAATGCGATTACTGGGACCAAATGGTTGAAAACAAGACTGGTCTTTACCAAACGTGGTAAAATATTTATAAACTAATTCCCCATACGTATTTTGGGTCATTTCATCGCCTGTAATACCAAAGTCTTTGCTGGTAAACAACATTATTGCCAGCATGATACCTAAACTTATGAAAGTTGCTAATTTGAAATTTACTTTATTAAAAAAATTATTTTCCATTATTATTATTCGTTTTGGGCGGATATTGTAATTTTGTTTTTAATACGATAATGAGTATTTCTATTAGCATTTTTATGCCATCTTGAAATAACTTTATCTTGCTGCCATCAACTGCTGTCCAGCTAATTGGCATTTCTATTATAGTTACCTTATCAATTTTTGCTTTATAAAGTATTTCTACATCATGTGCCCATCCAAAGGTCTGTAATGTATCAAATATCTTTTTTGCTTCATAAGCCGGATATAATTTAAAACCGCATTGTGTATCTTTTAAATTTAAAGGCGAAATAATTCTAACAATTAGATTAAAGACATTGCCGGCAAATTTTCTATTACCTTTATTTGCAATAATAGATTCTTTATGTTCTCTAGAGCCAATAAGTATGGTATTATCTGGTAAAGTACCATTATAGAAATTTAACCAATTAAATACTTCATCGGGCGATGTAGCCATATCGGCATCTAATGTAAGAATAAAATTACCGGTCGCTTTTTGGATACCGTTTTTTAGAGCACCTCCTTTACCTGTATTTTCTTGTGTATATATTGATATTAAGTTATTGTATTTTTTATATACTTCATGCTCCTTTAATAATGTTTCAGTGTTATCTTTACTGCCGTCATTTATAATTATAACTTCTAAAATAGAGTGCCATTTTTCTATAAAACTATTAATACCATTATATAAAAGCCCAATCCTATCAGCTTCGTTATAACATGGTATTACTAATGAAAGTTGTATTTTTTCTTTTATATTGTCCATAAGCGGTTAAATACCCAATCTTTTTAAGCGTTAAAAGTAGTTATTTTCTTATGAAAATAAGTGGTTTTTCTCTTACAGAACCATTTAAAAATTAGATTTCCCAATATTTAATATTTTTCTAAAAAAATCTAACATTGGTATTTGTATTGAACTCATTATAATTCAATAATTTCATGTAAGTTTGTTCCAAACAAAATATTATAAAACTATAATTAATGGATTTAAAAGAATTAGAAAGTGGAGTTAATCCTGATATACATTGGTATTATCAAAGTAAAAAACTACAACTTATTTCTTATACAAAAAAACTGCTTGAAAAAAATAATGAGTTAACGATTGTTGATGTGGGTTCCGGTTCCGGATTTTTTGCCCTTTTGCTTGAAAAAGAATTTTCTACTAAAATTAAGAAAGTTTACTTAGTAGATATTGGCTACACTGAAGAAGAAATTAATGAAACTAAAAATAAAAAAATTGAAAAGACATTAGCTATTCCGCAAAAAATAGAAAATGGATTAGTGATACTTATGGATGTTTTAGAACATTTGGAAGATGATTATAAGATGCTTAAAGAAATTAAAGCTGCTTGCACAGTAAATAACCATTTTTATATTACTGTACCTGCTTTTATGTCTTTATGGAGTGGGCATGATGTTTATTTAGAACATTACAGAAGGTATAAAATAAAAACACTTACCGAAGTATTAAAGAGAGCTGATTTTAAAGTTGCTAATTCGTTTTATTTATATGGTATTCTTTTTCCATTTGCTTTTGTGATTAGAAAAATGGATAATGCAATGAAGAAAGAAGCAAAATCTTATATGAAACCATTAAGTAGTTTTGCAAACAAAGTACTATTTAAGGTAAATGAATTAGAGATGAATATTGCTTCTGCAAATAAATATTTTGGTATTTCTTGTGTTGCTTTAGGCGAAATTTAGATTATAAAAATCATTTAGTAAAAGTAATTTAAATTTAAAGTAGGGTAGTGGCTGGTGGTAAATTACATGCCTGTTATAAGTATATAGTTTGATATAAACTGGTTCTAGTTTAGTTTTAAAATTACGATAATAAAAAAAGGGCAGAATATAAATCTGCCCTTTAACACATAAAACACTGAAAAAAACAACCTTAATTTATTATCTTAAATGAATATCATAAACATGGCTGCCAACTGTAAGCGTAGCATTATTGTCGCAAGTACCTGCTGTACCATAATCAATTGTCCACATACTTGCCATTGTAGTACCTGTAATTGTTAAAACACCGGCTTCAACCCAAGGGCAAATAACTGCAACTGTAAGTGGGGAAGTGATAGCAAAAGTATTGTATTACCATTTGCACGTCTGATTGTTGTAGTACCGGCAATTTGATAAACATCGTCCCAACGGGTTGTAGTAGCATAACCGTTAAGCCAAGTACGTGTACGAGAACCTGTCATTGTAGCAACACTATCTAGAGATAAATATAATGAGTCATTAACACTTACATTATACCAATAGTTACCTGATGAATTTCTACCCATATTCGTTACCGATTTACTACCACCTATTTTATAACCATTTAAATAATAATTATTGTAAGAAATAGTATGCGAGCTTGCACTGTCTTTATAATGACCATTGTAGGTTACTATAATTTCACCGCTGCGTGTTCTGCCATCGCTACCTGTACAACCGGTACCGAAATTAATTGTTAGCACATGCGGAATTGAAATTGTATCGTTAGTAACGATAGCGCAACTTGTAGTACGTAGATTAGCTGCACCACCTGTAGAGGCTGCTGCATTGGTAGTAGAGATAACATCGTTATCAGCACCTTCCAATTGTGCATGGTCTGATACCATGTTACCTTGGTCGGTAGATGCCGTGTTAGATGTTGTTGTAGTTGTTGGCTTGTGGCATGCAGCAAAAGCCAGTAATGAAAGTGCTACGATAAATGCACTTGCTTTAATTGAGTTATTCATTTTCATTTATTTTTGTTTTTGAGTTATTACTTTGATTAAATAATATAAATAAAGTTTAATTAAGTTTTTAAAAAAAATATGTTAAATAATTATTACCAAGCATTTAAACCTAAAATGTGTATTTCTATTAAAAACCTTTAATAAGATAGTTTAAAAATAAAAAAGTTTAATTGAAGTAAAAATTGAAGCCCAATAGAAAGGAATAGCTAAAAGGTTGAAAAATGAAATTGTGTAGAGGTAGATTTAAACAATTTCTGCTTAACATAATATAAATTATAGAACAAAACACCTTATCTTTGCCAACGCTTATAAAGCCGTTCAGCTACGCACAGTAAATTCAGGTAGCACGGTTCTATGTTAATTAATACTACATGCACTCCGACAAACGAACCAATATGGAACAGTTTGATAAAAAGTTATGGATTGCGATCATAGTATTTCATGGTCTTAATTCTTTACTTTTTATTGTCTCTATAATAATCACTACATTTGGGCATGTTTTTATAAACACAACGGAAAACTAAAACTGAATGAAAAAATATTTTTTTAAATTATTTATTGGGTTCTTTTTATTGTTAGCCTCCCCTAGCGGTTTCGCACAAAAAAAGATTACCGTTGCCGTTGCTGCAAATATGCGTTATACAATAGAACAGCTAAAAACAATATTTGAAAAAGAAACAGGAATAGCAATAACAATCATTTCGGGTGCTTCCGGCAAGCTTACCGCACAAATAGAAGAAGGTGCTCCCTTCGATGTTTTTGTATCTGCTGATATGAATTACCCCGAGGAATTATTTAAAAAAGGCTTTGCAATTAATAAACCTAAATGCTATGCTAAAGGAATATTGGTGCTATGGACTACTAAAACCGAACTTAACACCAGCAATATGATGCAACTATTAAAATCGCCCGAAATAAAAAAAATAGCTATTGCAAACCCTAAAACAGCACCTTATGGTGCGGCTGCCGAAGAAGTTCTTAAACATTATAATATATTTGATGTAGTAAAAAGCAAGCTAGTTATGGGCGAGAGTATAGCCCAAACGCAACAATTTATTGAAACACAGGCAGCAGAGATTGGTTTTATTGCAAAATCATTAGTTTTAGCACCTCAATTAAAAGATAAAGGTCGTTGGGTTGCAATAGATTCTAATGCCTATAAACCTATAAAACAAGGGGCGGTAATTCTAAAATATGGAAAAGATAACAACTATAAAATATCAAAACAGTTTTATGATTTTTTATATTCATCTAAAATACAAGGTATTCTAAAACAATCGGGCTATATAGTAAATGAATAAATTAAACGCAAAAATTATTGAAATACATTCCGAAGGTCAGCTATCTCTTGTAAAAGCAGAGGTAAACAACGTTCTATTTTGTGCTATAATATTAGACAATCCCGATACAGCCGATTATCTTAAAATTGGTAATAATGTAGATGTATTGTTTAAAGAAACAGAAGTAGTTATTGCTAAAAGATTTACCGGTTCTATCAGCATTCAAAATAAGTTGAATTGTACCATACAATCTATAGAAAAAGGTAAAATACTATCTAAAATAAACTTATGTTTTTTTGAATATACTGTAAGTTCTTTAATAACTACTCAGGCTCTTATACAACTTAATTTAGTTGTAGGTGATGAAGTTATGGCCATGATAAAAACAAATGAAGTAAATTTGTCTTCGTATGATTGATTTGATGCCTTTTTGGATAACTTTTAAGCTGGCAATAATAACAACTTTTATATTGTTTATTATCGCTATACCTATTGCCAATGGCATTGTTAACAGTAAAAGTAAATTTAAAGCAATAATAGAAGCTGCTATTAGCCTGCCTTTGGTGTTGCCACCATCTGTTTTAGGGTTCTACTTTCTGCTTGCATTCGGGCCTGCACATGGCTTAGGTCTATTTATTGAGCATTATTTTAATATAAGGCTTGTTTTTTCTTTTCCGGGGCTTGTTGTAGCCTCTGTTATTTATAGTTTGCCTTTTATGGTTCATCCCATACAGTCAGGCTTAGCCTCTTTGCCTGTAAATATAAAAGAGGCTTCTTTTACATTGGGTAAGAGCAAGTTATATACTTTATTTAAAGTAGTTCTGCCAAATATTAAACCATCTATAATTACAGGTCTGGTACTTACATTTGCACATACCATAGGCGAATTTGGAGTTGTTTTAATGATTGGTGGAAGCATTCCCGGTGAGACAAAAGTTGTCTCAATAGCCATATACGACGAAGTACAGACCTTAAATTATACGAATGCAAACATTTATGCACTCATATTATTTGCTATAACATTCAGTATCCTTATTGTTGTGTATTTTGTAAATCAACGATATACCATTACACGCCATTTATGATGTATATAAATATAAAAAAGAACCTTTTTACAGCACAAGGAAATCTGAAATTAGAGATTGATTTATCTATTAATACAGGTACAATAACAACCATTTACGGGGCTTCGGGTGCCGGTAAAACAACCATATTACGCATATTGGCAGGGCTGTTAAATACGGAATACGGAAAAATAATTATTGATAATGACGTATGGTTAGATACGGATAACAAAATAAATATAACACCACAAAAAAGAAATGTAGGTATTGTATTTCAAGATTATGCACTGTTTCCTAATTTTACAGTAAAAGAAAATTTAGAATATGCATTAAATAAAGTACAAAATAAGAATATCATTAAGGACTTACTTGAAATAATGGAGCTTACAGAATTACAAAATCATTATCCTGTTACACTTTCCGGTGGACAACAACAACGCATTGCATTAGCAAGGGCATTAGTAAGTAAGCCAAAATTATTGTTGTTAGACGAGCCAATGTCTGCTTTAGATAAAGAAATGAGGTCAAAAATTCAGGATTATATTTTACAAATTCACAAAAACTATCAATTAACAATACTATTAGTTAGCCACGACATTTCAGAAATTTATAAATTGTCTGAAAATATGATTGTTTTAGAAGACGGTAAAATTACAAAACAAGGAAGCCCTGCTACCCTATTTTCAAATCAATTTCTTAGTGGCAAATTCCAAATGCTTGGCGAGGTGCTGAATATAGAAAAAGAAGACATTATCTATATTGTATCTGTATTAATAAATAATAATATTGTAAAGGTTGTTGCATTTAACGATGACATAATTAATCTTAATATTGGCGACAGAGTTGTTGTTTCATCTAAAGCTTTTAATCCGGTAATTTTTAAAGTGTAATTATTTTACTTCATAATTGCATTTGTGGAAAGTAATTGTACTTTTGTACATGTTTTTAAAAACATACCGTATTTAATTTGGACTCTGAACAAAAAAAATATTCTATCGGTTTTCGTGTCTGGATAAAAGAAGAAAACGGTCATTACCTTGGCAGAGGTAGGATAACATTATTAGAACAAATTAGATCAAACGGGTCTATAACAAAAGCAGCTAAAGCAATGCAAATGTCTTACCGACAAGCGTGGCAAATGGTAGAGGATATGAACAAGTTAGCAAATGAAATACTTGTTGAAAAAATATTGGGTGGCAAAGGTGGGGGTGGTGCAAAACTTACAAAAGAAGGTGAACATGCTATTGAAGTTTTTTATCTATTAGAAGAAAAAATAAAGAACTATTCAGAGAAATTATCAAAAGAAATAAATTTATAATTTTTTTATTAACCGATATGCTTTATAAAGCATATCCAAAAACAAAAACAAATATGTTTGAATTTTTAAATGTAGCTAAAAGAGTAAGTTTACAAAGTATTTTACTTTGCTCATTATCCGGCGCAGTACAAGGACAAACTGATACCACAACTGAATTTAAGCCACATGGTATTTTGTGGGGCAGTGCATTTGGTGATTTTGCTTATAAAGCTAATGTAGATAATTTAGTTCGTGGTGTAAATCAGTATGGCACAGTGCCTGCAAATACCAATTTATTACAATGGAGGCGAGTATATTTAGGCTATAGTTATGAAATAAGCAAATCTTTTTCGGCTGATGTAGTTATGGCTGCAGAAAACGACTATGCTGCCGGCCTATTAGGGCAACCTGCTAATGCAACAAGTACAAATGTAAAAACTGTAGCAGGGCAAACAGGTACTACAACAACACCCGGCACACTTACGTTTGGTACTAATGGTGATATACTATTAAATAATAAATTTGCACCCTATATTAAATTAGCCAATTTGCGTTGGAAAAATATTTGGAAAGGTACCGATTTGGTTTTTGGACAGATGAATGGTCCTGCTTATGGCATAAATGGTAGAAATAACCAAACATCGGAAGAGGTATGGGCGTATCGTTCTATTGAAAAAACAGTTTCTGATTTTGCCGGTACTCCTTGTTTCGATTTTGGTGCAGAATTACAAGGTTGGTTTGACGGTAAAGGTAATTTTGGTTATGATGTTATGGTTGCCAATGGGCAACAGGCAAAACCTGAAAATGACCCTTATAAATGGTTTAGTGCCGATGTATATGCTAAATTCTTTGATAAAAGATTGATTATAGACCTTTATCAGGACTACGAAAAACTACATTGGGGTGTTTATAATGCCGGCCCTAATGGCACTTGGTATCACGACAGAAACACAACCAAATTATTTGCTGCTTGGAATTCTAAAAAAATTAAATTAGGATTTGAAGGTTTCCAAACGACAATTTTAGGCGATGTAAAAGTAAGCGGTAAAGATGGGAATACGTATTATAGAACAACAGATGCTATAGCAATGTCTTTCTTCGTAAGAGGCAGAATAGTATCTGATAACAAAGACAGAGCTAAATTAAGTTTCTTTGCTAGATATGATAATTTTGACCCTAGCGGAAATTTAAACAATATAGCTAACGACATAAATACGAAAGCTTATACAGCCACCACTGCCGTTTACGACCCCACAACAAAAACACAATTTATGGTTCTGGGCTTTGACTATACACCCTTAAAAAACATACATATAATGCCTAATTTTTGGATGTTTACTTATAATTCTTCATTAACAGACAATACGAAAAATGAGGCTTTAAATAATTTTGTAACTTCAAGTAAGGGTACAGATGCAGTTTGGAGATTGTCTTTTTATTATATTTTTGGTAAATAACAGCTAATCGGGTTCATATCAACAATTAAGAAAAGCCGTCATTTCGTTATGAAATGACGGCTTTTTTAATAGTTGAGGCCTTTCAATATTTAGTTCTTTTGCAATGGTAATCTTGTTTTTACATTTCCATTTTCATCATAAACAACAAAAATATAAGCACCGGCAGTTAAATTATTAATGTTGATACTACTACCTGTATTGTTATAGATAGCAATTACTTTACCCATCATGTCAATAACTTGTATTTTATCGTTTGCAGATAAACCAATTACATTTACTGTATTTTTTGCAGGATTAGGATAGATTTGAATATCTGTATTGTTAACATTATTTATTCCTAAAGTGCCTGTATGCGTGCCTGCATGTAAAGCAGCAATAGAAGCAGCCGGGCTAAAAGCATAAAAATAATTAAATGTTTTACTGTTTGCAGGGTGCATACCTGCTGATGTTGTTCTGTAAACACTATCAGCAGCACTATCTACAGGTGCCAGATGACCAACATTAAAAATTAAACCTACAGCTACATCTCCATTATAAACACCAGAATAGGTAGCAGCATAGGTTTCGTTGTAAACAGTAGCTAAATTAACAGTAGAAGTCATAGGCCAAGCAGCATATATAAAACTTCTTGTATTGGTATCATTAGAACCTAAACCCAAATAAGCAGCAGAATAAGTTTGCCCAGTTGCAGAAACTAATGAAAAAGAATCTGTGGGTCTGTTATAAACAATGGTATTATTCGTTGGGAAACCACCACCTACTTCCATTTCATCATTATCAGGGTCAAGAGACCTTACATAATAAATATTATTGTGTGGTATGGTATCCATATTTGTAATGGTAATTTGTAGACCAAAATATAGGGACATAGTATCTAATGTTGTAACCTGTTTAATAGTTAGTCCGTTAAAAGTACCTTGCCAAACACCTACCCTAGTAGAACCAACTGTGGCAAAAGAGATATTACTACCCGTTAAGCCGGTAGTAAAAGCACCTGCTGCAGTACCAAAACCGTCTGCTCTACTGGTATCTACTTGTATGCTCCAACCTTCAAACGGGCTACCTGGATAAAAGAAATCACCATAAAACGCAGGTGTACCGGCTGCAAAACCATCCATATCCGGGTCTGCAATAAAACCTAAATGCCCCGAGCAATTTCCATAATAGCCTGCCGGCTGATGGCATGTAGTACCAAATGCACCATTTGGTGAAATGCCTGCCTGCACGTAATTGCCCGATAAAAACACATTGTTAGAATCTAACTGTGCATTTGCTTTTGCGGCAAAAAGGAGTACAGTTGCAGCAATAGATACTTTTAAAAAGTTGAATTGTTTCATATTTTACATTTTGAATAGCCAAATTAGTACTGTTTATTAGAATAAAAAAATATTTTTTTCATTTTATATAAAATTATTAATTTTTGATTAAAACAAATTATTATTGTTCGACAAACAATGATAAAATGTATTTAATTTCTGTAATACGCAATATACCTACATTCGAAAAGACAATTGAAAAGCAGGTTTTTGTATCTTTTTAGGTATATCAGGAGATTTGTTGGTTTTAATACGTTTTCTTTTCTGTTTATTGGTATCAATAATTGCATCAAGAACAGTTTTTTATGCATCATTATATAATTAAAGTAATGTAAATTACAATATATAAAAAAACATATTATTTTTAATGATATTAATTTTAACTTTTTACAATGCAGGAAGGAGAAATAATCCACAGTCAATTTATTACATTTGTCGTCCCCAGAACATAATGTATAATGCGGAGTATTTTCTTTAAGGAAATAAATTCTTTTTTCAGTTCAATAATAGGCTATGTAGCCCTATTAGTTTTTTTAATAGCTTGTGGCTTATTTTTATGGATAATACCTAATTATAGCATATTAACCTATGGCTACGCAGTAATGGATCGTTTTTTTGGTATTGCACCTTGGTTACTATTGTTATTAGTGCCGGCTGTAACAATGCGCAGTATTGCCGATGAATTCAGGATGGGAACCATTGAGTGGCTGGCAACAAAACCACTTACAATAATGGATATTATTTTAGGGAAATACTTGGCAACCTTAGCACTCATTATTTTTGCACTTATCCCTACTTTTATATATGTTTATACAATAAGTAATTTATCGTTTCCGGATGTGGGTTTAGATACCGGTGCAATTATAGGTTCTTATTTAGGTTTATTTTTATTGGCTGCTACCTTTGCCGCTGTTGGTGTTTTTTGTTCTTCATTAACCGGTAATCAGGTAGTTGGGTTTTTAATAGCCCTGCTTGCTTGCTATCTATTATATACCGGTTTCGAGCAATTTAGCAAGTTACCTAAATTCTCTGATGGTATCGATTACTATTTAAGTATGATAGGTATGGAATTTCATTATAATTCAATAAGTAGAGGTTTTATAGATTCAAGAGATATTATTTACTTTTTATCTGTAATATTCTTTTTTATTGCATTAACCCGATTTTCATTAAATAGCCGAACCAAAGACGTGGCAAGGCAAGGATAAAGAAATTGAATGCTTCATATTGTTTTAAAATAAAACTTACTTTATGTTTTGTCAAAACAATTGAACAAATAAGTATTAGGAAACGTATTTATGGCAACAAAAACACCAAACAAAAATCAAAGGCAAAAACATGCCTTATATATTATAATACTAATTGCAGCAATATTGATATGTATCAATATACTTACTTCCTTTTTTCATATAGGTATTGATTTAACGAATGAGAAAAGATTTACACTATCAAATCCAACAAAAAAAATGTTGGCTCACTTACAAGAGGTTGCCGTAATAGATGTTTATCTATCGGGTAAACTGCCAGCACAATACCAAAGAATGCAAGAAGCTGTAAGAGAGCGATTACAATCTTTTAAAGAAATTGCAGGCAACAGAGTTGTTTTTAGATTTATTAATCCGCTTGAAGGTAAAACGGATGACGAACAAAAACAGATAGTACATAATTTAGAACAAAAAGGGATTCGTTTTATTGAGAGGTCTTCTAAAGATGAAACTGAATATAATACACAAAAAATATTTCCTTTTGCATTGGTACAATACAATGGCAAAGAAATGCCAATCTATCTTTTAGAGCAAAGACCTGTTCTTTCGCCCGAACAAGAAGAAGAAATGATTACTTATGCCGAAGCACTTTTAGAATATAAATTTGCAAATGCCATAAATACATTAGGTAAGCCCACAAGACCACATATTGCATATATTACAGGTAATGATGAGATGCTTGATGTGCATACGGAAGACATGCTATCTACACTACCCTACTATTACGATTTGGATACCATAGATATTACCCACCTTGAGGGACAACATGCACATATTCCTGCCGCTTATGATGCAATTATTATAAACCAACCGGTAAAACCTTTTACGGGTCCTGAAAAATTAAAAATAGACCAATACATTATGCATGGCGGGCATGTGCTTTGGGTTATCAATAATATAAAAGCATCTTTAGACAGTTTTATAACTTCGCCACAGTTTATTGCTATGGACTATGGCTTGGAAATAGATGAACTTTTGTTTAAATATGGCGTACGTGTTAATAACGACCTTGTTGAAGATAAACAATGTATGCCTTTGGGCAGAACGTATGACGGACAAATAGATAAAAAAGATTGGATATTTTTCCCGCGTATAAATCCTACCAACGAGCACCCTATAGTTAGAAACATGGATTTTATATTAGGGGAATTTACAAATAGTATTGATACTTTAAAGAGTACCGGGATAAAAAAGACCGTTTTACTACAAACATCCAAATATAGTAGAACAGCATCTGCACCGGCAAGGGTAAGTTTATCGCTAATGAATTACCCAATACCCGAAAAAATGTTTAATAAATCGTATATTCCAATAGCTATGTTGTTGGAAGGTACGTTTCATTCTGCTTTTCAAAACAGACTTGCACCCGATTATTTAAGATTACTAGATTCTTTACACCTACCGTTTAAAAAAGCATGCGATACTACAACCAGTATGATTGTTATTTCTGTAGGAAATATTTTTAGAAACGAATATTCTGCAAAAAACAACAGGGTCATCAATTTAGGTTTTTATCAGTATGATAGCTATTTTTATCAAAACATGAATTTCTTACTTAATTGTATGGAATTTCTTACTGATAAATCAGGGATTTTAGAATCACGTTCTAAAGAGTCTAAATTAAGGCTATTAGATACCGGCAGGATAAAAGAAGAAAAAAATATTTGGCAAACTATTAATGTATCAATACCTATAGCATTAGTACTGATATTTGCATCTTGTTTTATTTTCTTCAAAAAACGAAAATATGAAACTAAATAAACAAATAAAACATCTTAAATGAAAAAGACCCTACTATATTTGTTTGTATTGCTTTTATTGGGTGGCTGTATCTATTTTTTTATTGTAAAAGATAATTCAAATCCGTTTACAACCGAGGATTCTAATTTTACAATTAAGGACACTGCTGATATTGGTAAAATATTTATTGCATCAAATGATGGAGAGTCGGTCGTGATAGAACGGACAGATTCTTGCTGGATGCTGAATAAGAAATATAAAGCCTTGCCAGGTATGACTAATTTAATGATGAATACCTTATACCAACAACAAACCTTATATCCGGTAACACAAACTGCCAAAGAAAATACAATGAAATTCCTTACTACTTATGCCATAAAAGTAGAAGTTTATAATAGAAAGGGTATTAAAAAGAAAATATTTTATGTTGGCGGAGAAGCAGCAAATGGAGCCGGCACAAATATGATAATGGAAAATTCTAAAACACCCTACGTAGTGCATATTCTTAATTTCAATGGTTTTTTAACGGCTCGGTATTCTTTTACTGAAAAAGATTGGCGAGATAGAACCGTTTTTAATTTGGCTCCTGATGAAATTAAGACTGTTTCCATGCAATATTTTAATAATTCTAAAAAGTCATTTATATTAACTAGAGAAGAAAATAAAATTATTGTAAAAGGAGACCCTGAAATAGCTAAGAAGTTCGAAGATTTAAATGAGCATAATGCAAAAGTTTATCTAAACTATTTCAAAAATGTAAACTGCGAAGGTTTTCTGAATGGTAGCATAGGTATGGATAGTTTAATTAGAACCGGAACAAAACATTCTGAATTAGATGTAACAGGTATGCATGGGCAACACCAGCATGTGCAAATATATTGGATGCCTATTAATAAAAGGAGTAAAAACCAAATAGTATCGGACAAAGAAGTACCGGACGACTTTGATGCTGATAGGCTATATGCAATAATAAATAATGATAAAGATACGGTTATGATACAGCAATTTGTATTTAAAAAAATATTTAGAAAAGCCGCAGAGTTTTATACAAAGGGGACAACACCAATACCTATAAAATATTAATATCAATAATAGCCCAAAAAACAAACCTTATTTTAAGTTTTGATTGCTTAATTTTGTCGAAATTTTTCACTTCCGTAAAAAACTTAAAATAAGATGCCCTCTTCTATAAAACGTGGTTTAATATTAATGAATTTAGGTTCACCGGATTCAACAAGTGTAAAAGATGTAAGAAATTATCTTAATGAGTTTCTTATGGATGAACGGGTTATAGATATGCCCTATTTATCAAGACTAATACTTGTAAAAGGAATTATTTCACCTTTTAGGGCATCTAAATCTGCTGAGGCTTATCGTTCGGTATGGACAGAAAAAGGCTCTCCACTTGTTTGTTTAACTAAAGATTTAAAAAATGCTATTGCACTTAAAGTAAAAGAACCTCTTGAAATTTCGATGCGTTATGGCAATCCAACAATGAAAAGTGCTTATGATACACTCGCAGCAAATCATCCGGATTTAGAAGAAGTGATATTATTACCACTCTACCCTCACTATGCCATGTCGAGTTATGAAACAGCGGTAATACATGCAAAAAATGTTTTTAATAGCGGAAAATACAAATTTAAAATTAAAACAATAAAGCCTTTTTATAATAATCCTGATTATATTAATGCTTTATGTAATAGCATAAAGCCCTATTTTGATGCAGATAAATACTTACTATTCAGCTATCACAGCATACCCGAAAGGCATATACAAAAAAGCGATATTACAGGCAATCATTGCTTAAAATCGAATGATTGTTGCACAGTAAGTTCACCTGCTCACAAATACTGTTATAAGCATCAATGCTTAGAAACGACCCGTTTAGTATGCGAAAAACTAGGTATTCCAAAGGAAAAGTATGGTATTTCATTTCAATCTAAATTAGGAAGAGCTGAATGGTTAAAACCATCTACAACTGCTACAATGAGCGAATTACCTGCTAAAAACATTAAAGATATAATGGTAATTTGCCCTGCTTTTATAAGTGATTGTTTAGAAACATTAGAAGAAGTTGCTATTAGAGAAAAAGAAAATTTCATGCATGCAGGTGGCACAAGTTTTACTTTTATACCCTGCTTAAATGTTGAAAAATCGTGGGTTGATACCATTAAAAAATGGATAGAAGAGCCAAATAAAGAATTATTAGAAATTTTATAAATTATATTATATGTACGAATATATTAAAGCACTCCATATTATTTTTATTGTTACTTGGTTTAGTGGCATGTTTTACATTGTAAGATTATTTATATACAATACAGAAGCAAACGAAAAACAAGAGCCTGAAAAAAGTATTTTGCAAAACCAGTTTAACATAATGATTCGCCGTTTATGGTTTGGTATTACATGGCCGTCTGCAATACTTACTTTAATTTTCGGGCCGATTACATTAATGATTAGCGGCTTAATGCCTCTAGCCTTTTCAGGAAATTGGCTTACTATTAAATTAGTTTTTGTAAGCTTATTATACATCTATCATTTCTCGCTACATGCTATATATAAACAAGAATCAAAAGGCATATTCAAATATACATCAAATAAATTAAGAATATGGAATGAAGTAGCCACCATTTTATTGGTAGCCATTATTATGTTAGTTGTAGTAAAACAAAGTCTAAGTTTTGTTTGGGGTTTGGTAGGTCTTGTTTTATTTATAATATTATTAATGAGTGCCATAAAGATTTACAAAATAATACGAGGTAAAAATTAGTTCATAGCAATTAAGAAAACAATATAGTTATTATATTTTATATGATAACTTTTATTTTTGAATAATTACGAGTACATTACTCTGAAAATTTATGTATGTTTCTTTTTGCATATTACAACATATAAAAATCGGTACAACCTAAATTCATTAAAAAAACGAATAAATTAACGAAAAATATAGTTTGTATTCCCTATGTTTTTCTCGGCTTCTTTTTTGCTGCGGGAAATAAAACATTATTAAGAATTAAGCGGTAACCGGGCGAATTAGGGTGTAAATTTAAATCTGTTGGTGGGTCATATACCATGTGTTGGTAGTCTTCCGGGTCATGACCACCATAAAAAGTCCAAGTGCCTTTGCCATATTCGCCATGTATATATCTTGCTTCGTTTACAGGTTTACAATCTGCCATTACTAAAACACTCGATTTAAGTACTTCTTTTCTAAATGAAGTTGTTTGCCCCATAAAACCTTTTATAGTAGTAGTATGGTTTTGACAAAGCATGGTAGGTACCGGGTCGAACTTGGCAGAAAAAGTGAATAAAGAAAAGTAATCTATTTTAGGGTTCATTGCACTACGGAAATTGGTGTTATCTATTGTTGAGTATTCATACTCCAGTGCATAAGTAGAAATAATAAAGTCTTTAAAAGCAAAACATTTTTTAAAATCCAGTTTCTGTTGTGCATTTGGTTCCATAGGGTCGCCATCGTAAGGCACATCACAAATATCTACTCCTTCTGCTGCAAGTGCAATATCATATGTATCTGTAGCAGAACACATTGCAAACATATAACCGCCACCGGCTACAAAATCGCGTATTTTCTTTACTACTGCCAATTGCAATTGAGACACTTTTTTAAATCCGTGTTTTGCTGCCATTGCTTCAGCATCTTTCTGGTCTTTTTGATACCAGGCAGTATTACCGAAGCTGCCATAAAATTTACCATACTGTCCGGTAAAATCTTCGTGATGCAGGTGCAACCAATCGTATTTATGCAAGTCGTCTGCCAGAACCTCATCATCATATAATTTATCAAACGGTATTTCGGCATAAGTAAGTACTAAGGTTACTGCATCATCCCAAGGTTCTTTATTTGGCGGGGTATATACGCCAATTTTCGGTGCTTTTTCCAATTTTATAACATCACCATTATAATCAGGGTTAGCAATTGTAATTAAAATACCGGAGTATTGTGCATCGCTTATCACTTCGTAAGTTACACCACGTAACTTGCACATTCGTTCTATGTTTTCTGTTTGGTCTATGCTAAAACTACCACCTTTATAATTAAGCAACCAATCAACTGCAATACCATCTTTAAGTGCGGCATAGGCAACACCATACGCTTTAAGATGATTTGCCTGCCCTTCTGCATCCATAGGAATGAATATTTTTGATGCAAATACAGAAAAATTAAAAAAAACAAATAGTACAACTAAATTAAATCGTATTGAACGCATTTTTACTTTTAAATAATACGAATGTAATTTACCAATTAGGAACGAAACCATTATAAACAAATTATTTTTTAACAAGTATTTTTATTTGAGGCGTATTGAAATGCTATACACTTATTTTAATAAAAAAACGTCCCGAAAATTCGAGACGTCTCTTTTATATAAATATCTAATTATAAACTATGGGAATATACCTAATTCTTCATAAGAACCACCAACTTTATTAATTGCGACTGTAAATGCAGCAGTACGCATATCTACAGAACGATTTAAGTTAAGGTAAGCTTCACGAATTTCGTGATATGAAGTAATCATTGTATCTTCTAAACCTGAATAAACTAAATCGACCTCATCCGGGCCATGTAATAATTGTTTGCGTTCTATATCGCTAACTCTTTTACCTGTAAGCCCTTCTACTGTATGTAGAATAGAACCATATTGATTTTCAGCAAAACGCTTATCCATACGTCCGAAACGAACGTGGCTAAGATTTTTTAACCACTCGAAATAAGATACCGTTACTCCACCTGCATTTAAGTACATATCAGGAACAACAATAACACCTTTTTTAGCTAATATTTCATCAGCATCTGGCGTTAAAGGTCCGTTAGCACCTTCACCAACAATTTTAGCTTTAATGCGTCCTGCATTTTCGCCATTAATTACGTTTTCTAATGCAGCAGGTATTAATATATCGCACTCGCACTCAAGAGTATCTTTGCTGTTTGTGAAATTAGTAGCACCCGGATAATTTAATATTGAACCGGTTTCTTTTCTAAAATCTACAACTTTATAAATATCTAAGCCATTAGCATTATAGATACCACCTTCGTATTCAGCAAGACCAACGATAATAGCACCATTATCAAAGAAGAATTTTGCAGCATGGTAACCCACATTACCTAAACCTTGCACAATCACTTTTTTACCTTCAACACCTAATGGTAAACCAAGTTTATCCATATCTTCTTGCACATTAAGCAATTCGCGGATACCATAAAATATACCCAATCCTGTAGCTTCAGTTCTACCTCTTACACCACCTTGAGATACCGGTTTGCCGGTAATACAAGCCAATGAATCCACATCACCCGGTTTCATTGAAGCATAAGTATCAGCTATCCAACTCATTTCGCGAGAACCTGTACCATAGTCAGGAGCAGGAACATCTATACCGGGGCCTATAAAGTTCTTTTTAATTAATTCAGAGGCATATCTGCGGGTTATTTTTTCTAATTCAAAAGCAGAATATTTCTTAGGATTAATTTTAATACCCCCTTTAGCACCACCAAACGGAACACTTACCAATGCACATTTGTAAGTCATAAGGGAGGCAAGAGCCATTACTTCATCCTGATTAACATCCATACTGTAGCGGATACCACCTTTACATGGTAATCTGTGATGAGAATGTTGTACTCTGTAAGCTTCAATTACTTCTATTTGTTCGCCGATACGTACCGGAAATCTCATAGAATAAACAGAGTTACAAGCTTTAATTTGTTGAAGAATACCAGGTTCGAAACGGGTATATTGTGCCGCTTTATCAAAGTTGCGCTCTACACCCTGAAAGAAACTGTAATGTTCTTGTACCGGTTTTGCAGTTAATGTGTCCACAATAGTTGTTTTTAAATTTAGTTAAAAATTAGTTTAAGTTCTCTTTTTCTATTCTTGATATTTTACGGTCTAAAACTATCAGGTAAATAAAAATTCCGGCAAAGATAGTAGCTAAAACCAAAACTACAATGTATATTTTACCATTTACACGTAATTTATGTGCCATTTCGGGTTTTTCAATATATTTAATTATATATAAATTACTTCCGCTTTTAAGTGTATCAGGTACGCCTTTAATAAATTCATAATGCTCATTATTCACATTTAATGTATCCTTATTTAAAATACCTAAATAAATAGAACCGGTTTTAGAACCATTTCTGTAAAATGTATCTGCCTTTTCTGATTTTACAATGTATTTAATTATATATACACTGCTGTCTTTCTTAATAGTATCGGTAAGCCCCTGCACTATTTCATATCTGTTTCCTTTAATATTCACAGTATCTTGTGCATAGATATTGGCTATAGATAAAGAAAAAAGGAAACAAATTATATAGATAGATTTATTCATATTTTATTTTTTATCGGCATAAAATTAAAATCGTTTTCTTTTTTATAGGTAATCATTGCTATTCTTATTTTTAAAGTAGCAATCCATATTCCTAATAATATCCAGCCGGCAACAGCAGGATAAAAAACCATACGCATATTATTATCTAAGTCGTACTTAGCAAATGCAGGATTGCCACCATTACCCGGATGCAGAGAATCTTTTAAACGTGGTAAAATAAAGATTAAAGGAATAAGCATTGCAAATGAAAAAATATTATAAACAGCAGCAATTTTTGCTCGTTTTTCTTCGTCTTTAATACCACCTCTTAATACCAGATAAGCAAAATAAATAAGCATACTCATAGCAGTACCCAATTGTTTAGGGTCGTTACTCCAGGCAGACTCCCAAGTATATTGTGCCCATTCCATGCCGGTTATCATACCCAAAATACTAAAAAAGATGCCGGTATTGGTTAGCTGCAATGCATAAACATCGTCTTTAAGGTTACTAGTGCTTAAAAACTTTATAGAATAGAAAAAAGCGGCACCAAATAATACCAGCATTGTAAACCACATAGGCACATGGTAATATAAATTACGTATGGTTTCGTGCAGTACATACATACCCGGCACAGGCATTAATAAGCCGGCTACAACTGTATATATTAAAAGAAAAACAGCAATAATCTTCCACCAATAGTTTTTCAATCGTGTTTCTTATTTTTTGCGAAAGTAAAATTTTTATGGCTAAATGGTAATAATATATTTTTATTTCTTTTTGATAAAAATGATAATGAACAAATATCCGTTATTTCTTGATTTTCATTAGGGAATCAGGATGTATTTCCTTTTACCTATTATTCTGTAATTACTATAAATTTAGCTTCTTATCTTTGAATTCCGGTTGCAAACCGGCAGATTATATAGACACGAGTTTGCCACGCTCTTAGCCCTGCGACAAACTCGCGCCAGACGGATTACAAAGCTTTATTTTTGCTTGTGGTACACTTTATGGTACACTTAGAATAGTTTTGGTGAAATAGCGATATGGCTTTTTCTGCAAAAAATAAATTTAGAACAATAGAAATGAAAATAATAAATTGCAAATCCCAAAGTAAATTTGTTTTTTTAATGAATAAAGCATTAAATATTAATATTTATGTTTGCAAATAATCAAAATAAACTAGAAGATTTTACAAATGCAATTGAATTAGACCCAACAAATTCTATTGGATATATTGATAGAGGTGATTACTATTATGAATTAGAAAATTATCAACTCGCAATAGAGGATTATTCAAAAGCAATAGAAATTGACCCAACCCAAGCAGATTATTTTAATAATAGGGGTATTTGCTATTATAAATTAGAAAATTATCAAAATGCAATTGAGGATTTTACAAAGGCAATAGAAATGGACCCAACCGAAGCAGATTATTTTAATAATAGGGGTGATTGTTATTATTTTAATTTGGAAAGTTCTCAACTTGCAATATGTGATTTTACTAAAGCAATAGAATTAGACCTAACAAATTCATACAGTATTAAAAATAGAGGTTTTTGTTATTATGATTTAAAAAACTATACAAATGCAATATATGATTTTACTAAAGCAATTGAATTAGACCCAACTAATTCTATTGTATATTTTAATAGGGGAAACTGCTATGGTAATTTAGAAAATTATAAACTTGCAATAGAGGATTATTCAAAAGCTTTAGAATTAGATTCAACAGATAAAGATGTATTACAACACCGTGCTTATTCTTATGAAGAATTAGGCAAAAAAGAAGATGCTCGTTTGGATTATGAAAAAATTTTATTTTTATATTTAAATGATGAAGTTTTTTGCAAACAAATTGTTGAGATTAATGAGATTAAAACTGTTGATAATGCAGAAAATACACAGGTAAATGATTTTGATATTACACAATTACCTGTTATACTCAGTGTTATGGGATTTAAAATGAATCCACAAAATTTATTCGGAGTTAGTTTTGAAAATGTAAGTGGAGTTTATATTCTAGATTTTAAGAATAATGAATATTACATTGGGCAAACTAAGAAAATGAAAAACCGCTTAAAGTTGCATGAAAAAAACTATAAAGACATATTAAATATTTATTTTAAGCCATTAGTTGAGTCTGAATTATTGCCTGAAGAAGACAAGACCATAGCTTTTTTTGAGAAAAATTTACTGCGGATTAGGAATTTAAAACAAGTTAAATTCAGCAATTTATTCCACCATTCGTGCCAATTAAATTGGGTAAATGATTTGAGTTTCAATTATCTCTCCGGTACAAAATATGACAATGAATTGGTAAGAGAAAAATTTGCGGATAGATTCATTAAACTGAAAGCCAAACCGTATTTTTTAAAATTTACATCACTGGTTTCTGTATATATTAAGAATGCTATTCCCAATTATCTTGCAAGCGAATATAATTATTGGTGCATTACTTGTTTACCAATATGGCTTCCTAAGGAAAATAGTGTTTCCAGAATAAATATAAATGCAGTGCCTGTTTTGTCTATTAGTTCTAATGATGGTAATTCTTTACAAGTTATGCTTATGGTTTCTATACTGCCATTTATTGAATATCTGAAAAATAATTTACCGTTCAAAAATTTCTTTGAAAATATACCTTCTTTGAAAATTGATATTTGCGATGCTTTTGAAAATGCAGAAGGTGATATTATTAGGTTACGATTTGAAGAAAAAGAGTTTATAAATGCTATAAATAACAATGTAATACTATCTTCAATTCGGCTATTTAATTTAAGAATAATGAACAAGGCGGGTGATGAAAGTAAATTTACACGGGAACGATTTCATTGTTTAGATTTGGCAGATTATATTATGCAATCAATTGACAAAATTAATGAATTATAATTGTACTATTTTAAATAAGATTGCAATCATTTTACAATAAATTGAGTTCACTTACAATTAAAATTTTGTTATGCCAAATTCAAAATTTCTACTCTATATTGACATTTTAGGCTTTAAAGACTTAGTCAATAATAATAATGATAAAATAAACGAATTGTTTAATTGTATTGACAATCTATATATTAATAAACATTCTTTTTTAAAAATTATTGTTTTTTCGGATACTATATTGGTATTTAACCCTAAAGAACCAGGAACAAAGGATTATAGTAATGTTACGGTGATGGATTTATGCGAATTTGCGCAGCATTTGCTTTTATATATGTGTGTTGACTTAAAAATACATTTCCGAGCTATTTTAACCAAAGGCGAGTTTTATTACTCAAAACTAAAAAATATTGAATCATATTATGGAAAGGCATTAAATTTTGCGCATGAAAAAGAAAAGGAAATAAACGGAATTGGATTATTTATTGACAAAGGAATATTGAATTATAATATTATTTATCCAACCATTCGATTTGATGACGATTTCCATTTTGTTTACCTTACTCAAAATTTAAGCGATTTAAATGAGTACTTCACAATTGAAAATCCCGTAATTCATGCATCACTTAATAAAATGGTTTTACTTAAACCTGAAATTGAAATGTTGAAGTTAATTAAAGATAATATTGAGAATCAGGTTGATTCAAAAATAAGGGGGAAATATTTAATGACTTACCATTTGTATAAAATAAGATATAAAGAAATTATAGAATATTTTGAATTTAGTGATTTCAAATATATAGTTATAGGAGAAGATGATATATTTTAACAGCAAATGCTTATTCCCCCTGTTTGCCGTAGTATTCAATAAGTATATAAAATAATTATTGTTCGGCGCGTTTCTCCCTTTCTTCCGGATGTTCTGCGAAGCGGGCACCTGGAAGTATAAATAAAAACCGCTCTCTGAACGTATTCAGGGAACTGATGCTAAATGAAAAGAGTTATAGCTAAGAATATTAAAACAATTGCACCTTTTGGTAAAAAAGGTTATAAATTAGTACAAACATTTCTATCCCTTTCATTTAGCCTTGTCAAGGCAAATGCTTTCGGACGGCCTTATTCTTGATTCCAAATGCCCTATCGGAACATAAGGAAGAACGGGAATATATAAATATTATTATCAATAACAATATTTACAGCAATTAATAAATATTTTTGCAACTCATTAAATAAAAACACATTACTTTGTTTTCCTTATGGAAGAATATGATTTTTGGGATACTTATAAAGACGACCTTTTAGATAGATATTTAGAATTTGGCTGGTTTAGAATGCTACATTTTATGTTTACTACAGACAACATTGAAAAAGAAAACCAAACTTTTCCCGTTTTTTGGCTTAGATACCAAATAAATAAAATTAACTTTAATAAAAAACACAGACAACTAAATAATAGTAATAAAAATTTCACTGTAACTATAGAACCTCTTATCATTGATGCTGAAATAGAAGAATTATTTATAAACTATAAAAAAACAGCCACTTTTATGGGTTATAAAACTATTGCAGAAGCTTTCGAAACCGGCTTAACTGTTTTTGATACGTATGTAATTACTATTAGAAATAACAACCAATTGATAGCTTGCGGATTCTTTGATAAAGGAAAAAATGCAATTGCAGGTATTATGAATATTTACCATCCTGATTACAAAAAATATAGTTTAGGTAAATACTTATTGATGCAAAAAATAAATTATTGCATCGTGAATAATATACCTCTTTATTATCCGGGGTATCTGGTACCGGGTTTAGCAAAATTTGATTATAAACTTTATCCTGATGTAACTGCAACAGAAGTCTATGTGCAAACTTTAGGAATATGGATTAGCTATAATGATTGGCTTTTTAACAAACAAACACTTGTAATATAAAAATGGCTGCAATACGATGCAGCCATTTTTATAACGAAGCAATTAATCAATTTTTGCTTTTTTAAAATATAAAGGAACTAACAATTTAAAACTTACATTTCTACCCATATTATAAACACCTACTCTGTTTACACCATTACCATAGTTTGTTGGGTAATATTTAAAACGACTCATATAGTCCATATAGGCATTATCTAATAAATTATCTATAGAAATATAAACCGAAAAGGCTTTATGTCCGTGGGCATAAATATCGCTACCTAAGCCTGCATTTATGAGCATATAGGCTGCAGTTGGCGATGTTGCTGCCTTCAATTCATTTGGGTCTGCTAAACCCATATATATACTGCTTGCATTGTATATATTAGCTTGCTGAAAACTATATAACATACCTATTCTTAAATATGAATTATTAAATACTTTATTTAATTTCTTTATACTCAAAGTAATTTCAGACCTCAATCTTGCCGGCGGAGTAAATGGCAAATATCTTGTTGAGTCGGGCACATTTAATAAATGTGCATCAACCGTACTGAATGCCGTGTACCAATCGAACCATTTTAAACCTGAAGGATGAATATCTAAAACTGCTTCGCAACCCATAAGTACAGCATCAGCCTGCGAATATTTAAATACAGGAGCATCTGGAAAACCTGGATTACTGCTATTTAAAGAATCTTGACCTTTTGTAGAATCTGTAGTACTTAATAATTGTTTAGAATATATAAAATTACTTATGCTATTATAAAATATACTAAGTTCGGCAGAAAAATCTTTTGTTTTTATTCCGGGAGTAAAATCAAATTCTAAACTTTGTTCAGGTTTCAAAGAAGGTTCCCCAATTTCATAAACAACCGTACCATCATGAATACCATTAGAACCTGATTCTGCAACATTAGGAGCACGAAAGCCTCTTGCAAGGTTTGCTTTTATATAAATATTATCATTAACATGATATACTGCACCTAAACTACCCGAAATACCTGTAAAATCAGAATTATAAGCCGTAAATTGATGTATTGCATTAGGGTCATTTGATGCAAGTTGATTTCCATTTATATCAACATAATCATCATGCCCATTAAATTTATGTATATCATATCTAATACCACCGCTTATGTTCAATTTGCCTATTTTTTTATTGGCTATTGCAAACGCACCTAAATCAAAAAGGTCATATTCAGGTATTAATAAAAGAGTACCTTTATTTTTAGAGTTTTGATACTTACCGTTTATACCTGCACTATAATCAAAATCATTTTTGGTACCCGAAACATAATGAAAGTCATAATTATACGAATTTAGAAAATACCAAATATTAGAAATATTAGGTATAGAAGGGTCATTGTTTTCCTGACGGCTATTTTGTTGCCATGCTAACCGAGCTATTAATCTGCCTTCGCCCAAAGAAAAACTATTATCCCACACTAATTTCTGATGCTTAACATCTTGGTGAATTAAAAAAGGTGTATAAGATTTCAACTCACTTGCTGTAGCAGTTGTGTATATAGGCATTCCGGTACTATCAACACCGGTTTGCCTTTGCTGTGCTCCAGTACTGTCTCTTGCACCTTCAACAATACCTGTTTTTAATTCAAAATAGCTGTAATGTAATTGAGAAAATCCCCACTTTTTATGTAATCCTACTGTTGCATCACCGTTAATATTGCTAAATTGGGAATTGAGAACATAGCCGTCATTTTTATTTTGATACGCATGAGCCATTGTATTATCAAATCTGCCACTGAAAATGATTCCCTTTTTAGTGCCGGCAATGTGTGCAACAGCATTATATAAACCGTTATTTGTTTGATAATTCAATAATATATCTCCTTTAATTTCCCCTTCCGGTAAGGTTTTTTCAGGTAAAAAATTAATGACACCGGACATAGCATCTGAGCCATAAATTAATGACGCCGGACCTTTTAGTATCTCTACCCTATCTACAGAATTCGGATCTATTTCAATTCCAAATTCATCTCCCCATTGTTGCCCCTCTTGTCTTACACCGTCATTTACCGTAACTACCCTATTATATCCTAATCCTCTTATAACAGGCTTAGATATACTTTGCCCGTCTGTAATTCCAGAAACACCCGGTATTTTCGATATGGCATCTATAATATTTGTAGATGCATTTTGCATTAAATAACTATTGGGTACACTGGTTATAGATTGTGGCAAATCATTCATATCAATAGCCATTGAACTACCGGTAACAACTACCTCATTTTCTTCATATTCTGCTACGTTTAGTGAAAAATCGGTTGTTGTAATACCTTTTATCTTTACAGGTAATGCTTTTGCTTGAAAACCTAAATAATGAACTTCTACTGCATAAGTGCCTTCGGGTAAATTTTTTATTGAATAGTTTCCATTAGAATCACTTGATGCACCCGTTTTTAAATCTTCTATATATACAATTGCACCATTTATTGGCGTGTTAGTTACCTTGTTTATCACCTTACCGGTAAGTTGGTTTTGTGCTATAATTGAATTTGTGAATAGAGAAAATAGAATGAGTAACATAATATTTTTAATATACATATAAATATTTTTTTATAAATTAAATAATACACCATTTGTGATGGCATTAGAAATAATAACAATAATTATAAAATACAATTTAATATTATTCAATTTCGAGAAAAATTATGTAATTATCATACAAAATATTCAAGTATGCTACATAACCATTTGAATTCCAATATATTGGAAATGAATAAATTAAATAGTCTTTAAGAGAAATATGATATTAAGTCAGGGGGATGAGAACCAACTTTTAGAAATACTATTGGAAAAAACTGGATTTTTATAGAAGAAAAAACTGGATTTTTAGTATAAACCAAAAAAGATTTTAAATAATATATTTCATTAATTTTCTTATTTTCATCCGGTATAACATTATGTTTTTCTATTCTAGTTTTATTTTCTTTACTTGGGTTTGCTTTTTCATTATCATTAACACCAAAAACAATTTTTGTAATCTCTTCTTCTTGGCTATCATGAAACACAAAAGCAATTACACTGTCCCCCATAAACTGATAACTCTCAATATCATCCAAATTCTTTATCAAGAGAATATGTTTTATCACCAATTATAACTGATGTTTCAGGATTTTCTATTTCTGGAATATATCTTGCAACTGGAACACGATCTCCAATTACTAAATCAGATCCAAGAACT
>CAIWXG010000466.1 GCA_903916555.1 uncultured Bacteroidota bacterium | reverse complement strand
TTCCATAATTCATTAAAGATGAAAAAAGATGCGTTTAAATATTTATCGCATATATCAAGATTGTTTTTATCAGTAGCTCTGTTTAGTTTTTTTTCTGTTACACTATTTGGTCAGGCAGCTAATAATACGTTGCACGGTATTATAAAAGATAATGCAGGGCAGCCTTTAACAGGTATTGTTGTGCAGATACCGAAACTAAATGCAGGAACTGTTACAGACTCTAATGGTAAATACAATATCATCAATTTGCCGGCAGGTAAGTATGCAGTACAAGTAAGTGCTTTAAGTTTTAAGCCGGAAAATGCGAATATTGTAATTAGCGGGGTAACGGAATATAATTTTACGCTCACTGAAAATGTATTGAATAATGTAGTTGTGAAAGCAACTAAATTAATGGAGATACATACAGTATCGCATACCGAATTATCTGGCTTGGAATTATTGCAGACCAGAGGTGAGTCGCTTGGGGAATCTTTAAAAGAACTTCCGGGTCTTAATTCTGTACAAACAGGGCCTACATTATCTAAACCGGTAATACATGGCTTGTCTAATAACAGAGTTTTAATAATGAATGACGGTATAAGGCAAGAAGGACAGCAATGGGGTAGCGAACATGCACCTGAAATTGACCCGTTTGTTGCAAACAAAATATCGGTTGTTAAAGGTGCTGCAAGTGTAAGATACGGATCTGATGCAATTGGTGGTGTTGTTATGTTAAGTCCTGATGCATTACCAACTACAAAAGGTATTAGTGGCGATGTATATTTAGTTGGAGCTACTAATGGACAAATGGGAGCGTTTTCTACTGCTTTGCAAGGTGAGTTTGATAAGAAACTAAGTGGCTTAGCTTGGCGCATACAAGGTACATTAAAGGATGCAGGTAATTTTAGTACACCTCGCTATTATCTTACTAATACAGGTTTGCGAGAGAGTGATTTTTCTGCAAGTGTATGCTACAAGTGGAAGAAATTTGATTTTGATGCCTATTATAGTCAATACTATACTGAAGTAGGTATTTGTTTGGCAGCACAAAGTAATAGTTTGGCTGAATTACAAAGAAAAAGTCAAATGTTAACTCCCGGTATTCCATCTTATTTTACTTACGATATTGCACGACCTTACCAAACTGTTGACCATTCTCTTTTTAAGACAACTGCGGCTTATAGTTTTGATAATAAAAGCAAATTAGAACTAACTTTCGGTTGGCAGAATGATATAAGGCAGGAATTTGATGATATTTCTGTCGCTAAAAATTCTGCAGCATATAGTACACCGCAATTACGGTTTCAGTTACTTACCCATAGTTTAGATTTAATATATACACAACAAGCAAAAAATGGTTTTACAGGTAGTTTTGGTATATGTGGTAAAACGTCTGGCAATATTTTTGAAGGTGTAAGATCTTTGATTCCTAATTTTAGAGATTATAATATTGGTGCTTTTGCAATTGAGAGATATAGTTTGGGTAAATTTACATTTGAAGCCGGTTTGCGACAAGATTATAGATGGTTGCAGGTTTATGAGCGACAATTAAATACGTTAGGATTATATGATGTTACGTATCAATATACAAATGCAACGGGTACGGTAGGTGCTACTTACCGTTATAATAATAATTTGTCTGCAAGTTTCAATATAGGTAGTGGTTGGCGAGCACCAAGTATTAATGAAATGTATATTAATGGTGAGCATTTTAGTGATGCGAGTTATCAGGTTGGTGATTCTACTCTTAAATCTGAAAGGTCGCTAAATACAGGCTTGTCAGTTAATTATACATCTAATAAATTAAGAGCTAGTATAGATGTATATTATAATCAAATAAATAATTACATCTATGAAAAACCTGCATTAACATTAAGGCATTTGGCAAGTGGCACATTTCCGGAATTCGACTATACACAAGCAAATGTAAATATTAGAGGTGTAGATGGTGTTGTTCAATATGATATACATCCGTTAGTTACCTTACAATCAAAAACAACAATTGTAAGAGGGTTTAATGAATCAATTAATAATTGGCTTATATATATGCCATGCGACCGTTTTGAGAATGGCGTCGTTTTTCATTTGGAAAGTATAAGTAAGTTGAAAGAACCTTATTTTTCAGTAGAAAATGTGAGTGTAAGTAAACAAATAAGAGTACCACCTAATAGCGATTTTGTTGCCCCGCCTTTAGCATATTCTATTTTTAATGCAAATGCAGGTTTTACCATACCTATACACAAAAACACATTAAATGTAAGTTTTACTGTAAATAACATCACTAATTTAGCATACAGAGATTATTTAGACCATTTCAGATATTATGTTGATGAACTGGGAATAAATTACATTTTAAGAATAAAATATTCATTTTAAAACATTTTAAAAAATAATCATGAAAAAAAATCTTTTTATATCAATTCTTTTAAGTGCAGTATTATTTATTTCATGGGCCTCCTGCCAAAAAGTTGCAACAACTCAAGTTGCATTACCTGGAAATGAAATTTTGACAACTATGGTAATTAAAGCCATAAATATAAATGATGCTACAGATACACCATCGGCAAAATGGGTACAATTAGACCCTACAGGTGCTAAATTGCCCGATACCAGCCATTCAACATTAGTATTGCGAGATAGTGCAAGCTATAATGTTACTATTCAGTTTTTAGATACTTTATCTGATATTACATCAGGGATAAAAGTAAAAGAAAATTACCATATTATTTGTTTTGATGCACCTAATAGTAATTTAATAGTAAAACGAATGGACCATGATACAAATCCTAAACAATATGAAGTGGGGTTAGTTGATTTATTTACAACTACCGGTATTAGTGCAGGCAAATTAGAGATTACATTACATCATCAACCAAATGTAAAAGATGGTACATGTACACCGGGTTCAATAGATATGGATGCTACTTTTAATGTTAATATTATTTTACATTAAAAATATAGATTATGAAATACTATTTAAGCATATATTTTATTTTTCTTTTATATAGTTTATCTGCACAGGAAATGGTGCAAATAAATAAAAAAGATAATAATAATTTTTCAATTGGTATAAGTGCCGGAGTAAGCTTGCCAATGGGCAATTTTGCAAAAAATGATTATAAAAATAATACATCAGGGTTTGCTGGTACAGGGTATAACATTGGTTTGAATGGAACAAAGTTTTTAAATAAAAATTGGGGAATTTCTTTTTTACTGTCATATACAAAATTTGGCAGTTATGATGGTATGCAAAGCTTAGCGTACGGATTTCAAAAGGATTTTGAGGTGGATAGTGCATCTGCAACAGTAAAGAATACTAGCCACTTAATTAACTTTCTAATTGGCCCAACCTATTCTATACCAATTTGTAAAAACTTATTTATAGAAACACGAGCCTTAGTGGGTATTACAAGTGCAGAATTAGCAGGCTGGGATGTTGTTTTAACAGATTCTAAAATTACACATCCCGCTTTTTCACAAAACTCATCAACAGCAACTTGTTTTGGGCTATTAGCCGGTTTAGGACTTAAATATAATATGGGTAATAATTGGGCTATATTATTAAATGGTAATTATCAATATTGTAAACCTGATTTTAGTATCACAAATTCTAACAGAAATGCAAATACAGGTAGAGAACTTAATAAATATAATGAAAATATTAGTTCGATAGCCATGAATTTGACCATCGTTCGCTTTTTGGGAAAATAATTTTTAGAATATTTTACACAACAGTATTTATAAATAATTCTCTAAATACTGTTTTTGTTATATAGTTAATAAAAATACATAAAGTACCCAAGAATCTATATACATTTATCGTCTTTAATTAAGTACATTTATCAAATTTTAAAAATCAATTTTTCATGAAAAAAATCTTTTTACTACTGTTTGTCCTTGCAATTGCCGGCAGCAAGAATTATGCACAATTGAAATGTTATACCGATGAGGTGCATAGACAAAAGTTATTAATACATCCGGAATGGGCTGCAATTGAGGCATCAATGAATAAACAATTAGAAGAAGGTATTAAAAAAATTGATATGACAAAAGCATTAAGAACTTCTGATGCAGGGCATCCAGATTCTTTTTGGTATGATATTCCTATTGTAATACATATAGTTCATGATTATAATAATGTATCTGATTGGCTAACAGATGACCAAATCTTTAATGATGTTATGGGTTGGAATATTGTTTATGCAGGCAATAACCCGGATACAACAGATATTATACCTCCCTTTAAAAAATGGAAAGGGAATGCACATTTACGTTTGCATTTAGCAACATTAGACCCTCATGGTAATCCTACAAAAGGTATTACAAGATACAGGTCTTATTTAACGTATATAGCAGGTGAGCAAGCTAAATATGAATCATGGCCTGATAATTCTTATGTAAATATATGGTCAGTAAATGTAATTCCTACTTTTGCAAGTGGTTTTACAGCTGCAGCTTATGCTTCACCACCGGCAAGTGCAGCAACAGACCCATCACATGATGGAATTCTTTGTGATTTTAGTTACATGTCTAATTTTACAGGTGGTTATACCATAAATCATGAAATGGGGCATATTTTTAATTTAATACACACATGGGGTGAAGGAGCATGTGCTACACCAGGCTGTCCTCCAGGTGATGATTTAGTAGATGATACCCCACCTACAATAGGTCATTTGGATTGTAGTTTTGCATCTCTATATGATTCATCTTGTGCTATTAATTACTTTAAATTATATCCATCTTCAACTGGTTTTGATTCATTAGTTGATTATCCTGATACTGCTAATACCCAAAATATTATGGATTATTCTTATTGCGATAAAATGTTTACAAAAGGACAAGTGAACAGAATGCATATATGTCTTAATACAACGATTGCAGGTAGAAATAATTTATGGGATAGTACGAACCTTGTTGTTACAGGTGCATTAGCACCTATGCCCGACCTTGCTCCAATTCCGGAGTTTTCAGCAGTTCCTGCATCGGTAGGATTTACTGAGCCTTATAAAGTAAATTATTTTACAGGGTACGGACAACCTATTAAGTTTATTAATGAATCTTGGAATGATACAATTTATACTGTAGAATGGAAGTTTGCTAATCATAATACGGGTGCAGTTGTTTTTGATACTGTTACAAATGTTGCTACATCTACTTATATGTCAAAAGGCTTTACACAATCAGGTTGGTTAGATTTAACAATGACTGCAAAAGGTACTAAAGGACATGGAGCAAGTTTAGATACAAATGCAGGTACTGCAACTTTTTCGCAAGCAATATTTGTATCAGCCGCAAGTGCAGTTAATGGAGATGGTATTTTTGAAGAATTTAATCCTTCTATTGATGGCAATAATTGGCCTTCTTTTAACTATTATAATAATAATTTAAAATGGGAATTATGTACGAATGCAGGTTTTTATGATAATTTTTGTATGAAATATCATGGTTATGATGATAGGTTTAATCCTTCTATGGGAAGCTACCCCGGTACAGGAACACCACAGGGAGATTATGATGATTTATTCAGCATACCGGTAAATCTATCCACATTCAGTAATACAGACCCTTGTTTCCTAAATTTTATGTACTCAGGTGCTTCTCGTAGCAGTAACGGATTAAATATAAATGATAGAATGGAAATTGATTGTTCTACCGATAATGCAAAATCATGGCATAAAATTACGAGTATTGGTAGAGATTCTTTAGATAATAAGGGTTCTTTATCAATACCTTATGCACCATTATACCAGGGAGATTGGGCACCAATGGCAATTACTGTACCACCAATATACAGACAAGCGAACACGATATTCCGTTTTCGTTATTTCCCGGGTGTTGCAACAGATGGTTCTATAGCCGGTTATAGCAGTGGTAATAATTTTTATATGGATAGAGTTAACTTTAGCCATATACCTGCTGCGGTATCTAATATTAAAACTGATAATGCTGCTGTAGTTATAGCACCTAATCCTACACAAGGAAATGCTTATGTAATAATAAATGACAATATGAATACAAAAGCAGCTATTATTGTAAGTGATATTACAGGGAAAGTAGTATTTACAACCAGCCAAGTATTAGTAAATAAAGAAGAAAGAATTGAAATACCACAAAGTTCACTAACTATAAAAGGTATTTATCTTGTTCAGACAATTACCGGAACACAATCAAATACTCAAAAATTAATAGTTTATTAATATTTGTAACTTGTTTTTGTAAAAGACTGCCTAAATATAGGCAGTCTTTTTTTTGTCTGTTTTTTTTTAGAAAACAATTACATTGCTGCCTCATATAATCTGCTTACTTCATCCCAATTCATCACATTCCAAATGGCTTTTAAATAATCAGGGCGTTTATTTTGGTATTTTAAATAATAAGCATGTTCCCAAACATCTATGCCTAAAATTGGTGTTCCTTTAACTTCTGCAACATCCATTAAAGGATTATCTTGATTAGGAGTAGAAGAAACTTCCAATTTTCCATCTTTCACAATCAACCAAGCCCAGCCGCTTCCAAAACGAGTAGCACCTGCTGTATTCATCTTTTCTTTTAGTGCATCAAGAGAGCCGAATGTAGAATTAATGGCGTTTAATAAATTTGCAGACGGTTGGCAATTATCGTTACATAGTAAAGTCCAGAATAAAGAATGGTTATAATGCCCACCACCATTATTGCGTACAGCAGCCGGATACTTAGAAATATGTGCAATAATATCCTCAAGAGAATGATGTTCGCCTTCTGTACCGGCAAGTGCTTTATTTAGGTTATCTACATAAGCTTGGTGATGCTTACCATGGTGTATTTGCATTGTTTGTGCATCAATATGTGGTTCAAGTGCATCAAAATTATAGCCAAGAGCCGGTAGTGTGTGTATCATAATATTTATTTGTTTTTTTATACCCAAAGTTAGTTCTAAAATAGGCAAATTTCAAAATTTAAAAATTTGATAGCTATATAACACTTTTAATTTTACAAATTAATATTAACTATATTTTGTTTTTTGTTTGAAAAAATAAAACCGTAAATTTGTGATCTCATACAATTTAGCTACTATGTCAAAAAATATTGCATCCTATATTGACCATACACTTCTTAAACCGGGTGCTACCTTGGCAGACATAGACAGGGTTTGTTTAGACGCTGCACATGAAAACTTTGCCGCTGTTTGCATTCCGCCTCGCTATGTTACAAATGCAAAAAAATTATTAGATAACTCAGGTGTAAAAGTGGCTACTGTTATAGGTTTCCCTTTTGGTTATATTGGCACCGATAATAAGTTACAAGAAATTCATGATGCTATTAAAGCCGG
>CAIWXG010000465.1 GCA_903916555.1 uncultured Bacteroidota bacterium | reverse complement strand
TGATCTGCGTAATTTCGCCCGATACAAATGAATTTCATGATAAATTGTGTTTATGAATCGTGTAAAAATAAAAATTCCAAATGAAAATCCGCTATTCTCAACGAAAATTCCAATAAGAATAACAGATATTAACTACGGCGGGCACGTAGGCAACGACTCAATTTTGGCAATATTGCATGAAGCAAGAATGCAGTTTCTGCATGCTTTTGGGTACAGTGAATTGGATGCAGGCGGCAATTCCCTGATTATGGCAGACGTAATGATTGCCTATAAAAATGAACGGAACTATCCCTTGCAATACAAATAAAAGTTGTATCTTTGTGTAACAATAAAAGGTAAAGATATGAACTTCTTACAACTTCAAAAGAAATTTCCAAACGAAAAATCAGTAGTTGATTATTTTGTAAACATGCGATATCAGGGCGTTCCAGCCTGTTTGCATTGTGGAAGTATTGCTGTTTATCATAGAGAAGATAAGAGCCACAAGGTTTTTCAATGTATGGACTGCAATAACTCTTTCTCTATTTTCAAAGGAACTATTTTTGAAAATAGCAGTACCGACCTTACAAAATGGATGTATGCTATTCACCTGTTTTTGAACGGTAAGAAAGGAATATCAGGGTTACAGCTTATGCGTGAAATAGGCGTAACCTACAAAACAGCATGGCGTATGCTGAAACAAATCAGGTTAGCAATGGGTGATGAAGATATGAAAACCTACTTTGAAACTATTGTTGAAATAGATGAAACGTATGTCGGTGGCAAACCACGTAAGGGTAATAAAGGACGTAATGATAACGGGGATAATACCGATAGTAAAAACAAGCGTGGACGTGGTACTAAGAAAACACCCGTTGTAGGCGTAATAGACAGGGATAATAAGAAGGTACACGCAAAGGTAGCTTTACCCAATAAGGACGGCAAGAAGCTAACAGGAAAACAGCTATTGAGCATTTTGAATGAAGTAACCAAAGCGGGTGCAACCGTTATGACCGATGAATTTAGAAGCTATAACATACTTTCAAGTAATGGCTTTATTCACCTGAAAGTTGATCATACAAAGGAATTTGCAGTAGGAGCAACCCATACCAATAACATTGAAAGTTTTTGGGCTACCCTGAAACGTGGTGTGTATGGTATCTATCACAGCATATCAGTAAAGTACCTGCAACAGTATGTAAATGAGTTCTGTTTCAGGTATAACAACCGTAAGAACGGGGAAATGTTTGACTTGCTTATGGTAAAGACTATCAGGTAATTAACAGAATATCCACTTTTACATAAATGTGAATAACACAAAAAGTAGAATTTATTTAAGCGGTGAAAATGTGAATATGTGGCATAACAGATAAATAGAAACGTGAGTTTGGTGAAATGTAATTATTTTAGCCATGGACTATAAAATATCACTTCAATGTTTTTAACTAAAGAATATATAAAGGAGCTTAAGACTAATGGTAACGGGGCTATTGGACATCTTGTTATGCAATATAAGGATAGTAATTCCATTACTTTTATTCTTGAAAACTTAGGGCAACTCCCTGATAATTTTGATGATAGTTTCTTACCAGATATTTTGCAACACAAAAATTCCGATGTCAGATTATGGGTTGTCAAAACAATGGGTAAGACGGGTAATAACGCTTATTTGCCGACATTAAAACAGGTAGCATTAAAAGATGAAGATACTACTGTAAGACGTGAAGCGGTATCCTCAATAGGCAGGATGAGAGACCCCGCAGGAAAGGAAATATTGTTTAAAATATTGCATGATAAAGACCCAAAGGTATTAAGTCAGGCAATAAGAGGGCTTTTAGTTTTTAAGGGAGATGAAAAGGTAGATAAGCATTTAAGGGAACTAATAAACCATCCTAACGAAACAGTAAGAACGGTTATATATAAAGAATATTTTGCAACAAAAAAAGCTAATTCAATTCAACCGCATACCGAAAGCTATGACTATCTAAAAAATGTTGTAGTAAATGGTGATACAATAGAAACAATGAAGTTATTGCAAGATGAAAGCATACATCTAACTTTTACATCACCTCCCTATTACAATGCAAGGGATTACTCAATTTACCAAAGCTATCAGCACTATATAGATTTTCTTGCAGAGGTTTTTAAAGAGGTTCACCGCATTACAAAAGAAGGTAGGTTTTTGATTGTTAATACTTCTCCTATTATTATACCGAGAATTAGCCGTTCCCACAGCAGTAAGCGCTATCCTATACCATTTGACATTCACCCATACCTTATGAAAATGGGATGGGAGTTTATTGATGATATTGTATGGCTTAAACCAGAGGCAAGTGTAAAAAACAGAATAGGTGGTTTTATGCAACACAGGAAGCCATTAGGGTATAAACCTAATTCTGTAACAGAATATTTAATGGTTTACCGCAAAAGCACAGAAAAATTACTCGATTGGAATATAAGAGAGTATGACCAGAAAATTGTAAATGAGAGTAAAGTGCCAGACGGCTACGAAAATACAAATGTTTGGAAAATTGACCCCTGTTTTGATAAGATACATTCAGCAGTTTTCCCCGTTGAATTATGTAAGCGGGTAATTCAATACTATTCCTATAAGGGCGACTTAGTATTTGACCCATTTGGGGGAAGTGGAACAGTAGGAAAGACCGCAAAAAGTTTAAACAGGTATTTTTTTCTGACTGAAAAGGACAAAAGCTATTTTGAATATATGGAATCTAAAAAAACAGGTGAAATATTTGATAATTTCCAGACTAAATTTTCTACATTGTGGGAGTTTCAAAAAACCATCAAATGACTTTAACGGATACCGTAGCTAAAAACATAATCAGGAAATTATTAGACGGCAATGATTATCGAATTGAAATAGTTACACTAATCAATGCTCAATTTTTGCAATTTTCAATAGATTTTTTTAGAAAAGTGATTGATGCGAAATTAAATGACAAGCATGTAACAACGGATTGGTATAAAGAGGAATTTCTTAATCCGCTACTTACTAAAACAGAAATAGCTATTAATAGTGGCTTAAACATGAAAACTATTAGCAACATGTTTAATGGTGCTACAAAAAAGATAGTGATTGATGCTTCAAATGAACATTATGATACACTTTTCGCAGCAATACAAGAGCTTGTTGAAATAGAAAAAGAGATTGATTTAACGCTCACTATTAAGATAAAGGATGTTAGCGTTGATTTGAACATAAGCGAAACTCTAATAGTCATCAATACATTAGCGGTCAAGAGGGCAGCATTAAGAGGTGGGCTATGGAGTACCGCAGGCAAAAGGGTTGAGAAACCATTAATGCAAACACTTTGTAGATTATATCATGTGCCATCTGATTTTTATAAAATGACGTATGTAAAAACAGAAGCAGAAGCAAGTGAGGAAACATTTGAAAGAGAGATTGACTTTTATTTATGCAATGACGGTCATAATTATAAATGTGAAGTTAAATTGATGGGTAAAGGAAATCCAGAGAGTGCAGATGCGGTAATTGCAAGAGATAGCAGGGTGTTTGTTGCAGATAAACTTTCAGATACAAATAAAGCTCAATTAGATAGTTTAGCAGTTGAATGGGTGGAACTAAGAAACAGTAATGGTTACAGAAAGTTCAAGTTAGTTTTAGAAAATCTACATATCCCCCATACCGATTACGCAGGCAATATTGATAGTGATTTAGATGCTATTTTTGCAGAAATATTCAAGTAATTTTTCTATTTACAAGGATTATTAGTTATATATTTGCTAATCAGCAATAACTATCCTATTTGTATTGCAAGGGATAGTTCCGATTTTTTATTGTTATTTAAAGTGTTTTTTTTTAAAACTCTTTAAATAAAAAATATACCCATCTATGTGTTTTATTAATCAAATTTGGGAATATCCTATTTTTCATAAAATAAATTAGAATACAATACTTTTGTAGCATGTTTAGATTACCTTCAATTTCATTAAAAATAATAGTAATATTTGTTTTGCTTTGTAATTCTACATTACTATCAGCACAACATTATGTTGCAGCACCTAAGGGTACTGAGGTTAAGTTTAATCTTAAAAGTAAAAGTAATCCATCGGACAACATTAAATGTATAATAAATGACATAAAAGCAGATTTTACTTTCGACCCATTAAATTTAAGTTCGTCTTCGCTTAATTTAATTTTAAGAACATCCGGTTTAAAAACAAATAAACGTGAAAATGATGTTTTATTGAAAGGCGAACACTTTTTTTGTTCTTCTAAATACCCTACAATTCAAATTATATCCTCGTCTATAACCCATGACAGACCATCGGGAATTGTATATACCCTAAAAGGTACTATAAGCACAAAAGGAATTACACAACCTATTATAATGCAATTTACAGCAAGTCCTTTAAATAATGGTTATGTGTTAAGGGGCAGTTTTTCTATGAAACCGTCTTTGTTTTATATAGGTGATGAAGGTATATATGACGACACTCTATATTGTTTTTTAGAAATTAAAACTATTAAGAAATAATACAACACAGTTTTTTACCAATAATCAATGCTTAAGTCCATATCGTATAAATAGACAGACATTTTACCTGTGAATATTTTCGCATTTGTTTTTGGGTAATAAACGTTATGGTAGATACAGTTATATCCTATTTCAGGTGTTATTATCTCTACTATTACATTTTAATGTTTTTTAGCATCACTCTTAGGTGCATTGCCTGCTTTTTTGGCGTCATCTAATTGTTTTAGAAAGGCATCATTAGGGTCTATATTGCGTAGTTTTTCTTTATAGGTAGTTTCTAAATCTGTGTTTTTACTGTTATAGTAGTATGCTAAATAATATTTAAACACAAATTTTAAATCGTTCTTTTTGCCTTGTGTATTACCAAATTTTTCTAACCATCTATCAAAATAAGGTATAGCAGAGCCATCTGTAGCACTAGAATCTATAGCTGCTGCTGTTTTACCTTCCCACAAAGGAGCGGCAGGCTGGTCAGGGTATTTTTTCTCAAACTCCTGAAACATCGTTAATGCAGTAGCGTAATTTTCGCATTTATAATACATAAAACCTCTGTAATAATAATCTAACGGTTGTGTATTCGGATTTGCTTTTACTAAATTATTATACCATTCTGCTGCTTTACAATAATTCTTTTTGGCATTAAATGCCTCTGCCAACTGCTTATATGTTTCTGTTTTATCTGCCGCTGTGTCTGCATTTAAACCTATACTATAATAATAGCTTGCAGAATCCATGTCATTCATTCTTATCCATAACCTACCAAATTCTATATATGCTTTTGGTGTTATGTCTTTTTTGTTTTGACTTTGAAAATAAATTCTTAGGTTTTTAACAGCATCTGTAGAGTCGCCTGTAGGATTAGCTGCTTCAGAAAAACCTAATATTCCGGTTAATTCAAGCTTTAAACTACCTATTGATTTAGGATTAACTAATAATAATTGAGCACCTTTTGCAGCATCTTCATAATTTTTTGATTGATATAAAAGTTCTACATATTGCACAGAGTCTTGGTAAGATTTGTCGGACAATTGCAAATAACGTTTAATGTTAGTAAGAGCTAATTTGTATTGGCCACCACGTTGGCAAGCATCAGCCAAAGATTTATAGGGTAGTGGGTTTGTGCTGTCTGCTTCTTTTGCTTTTGTAAAATTTTGCATTGCCAAATCATATCGCGTGCCTAACCAAGTATCACCAATACGAGAAAAAGATATAGATTTATTTGGGAAGTTATCTCTAACATTTTCGTAGTTATCCATAGCTGCACCACCGCCACCTGGTATTTTATTTAATGCATCGCCAAGAGAGATAAACAATTGTTCATCTTTAGCACCTTTTTTAAAAGCGGCAGAATCCCATTTCACGGCTAGAAATAAATCACCGCCTTCTGTATAAATAATAGCATCTGCTGCTAATCTAAGTTGTTCATACTCTTTCTTTTTAGCTTTTGCTGCTAATTCGTTAACTATCTGCATACCCTTAGCTACTTCTTTTTTCTTAAAAGCTACGCGTGCATTACCGGAAAAATTAGCCATATCTTCCGGAAATTTTTGAAAAGTTGCACTTGCTTTCTCAACCTCATTGTTTTCGAGATAGCTAAGACCCAAGAAATAATTTGCTTTCGGGTCGGTTGCTGCTAATGGTTCTAATATCTTTATAGCACTCTGGTATTTTTTAAAATTATACATTTTAATACCATCTTGTAAGTTTTGTGCTTGTGTACCTATAGCTGCTAACAGGGCAACAAGTATTATTAATTTTTTCATGCTTGAAATCTATTGTGTTTTCTTTATTATTTATTATTTAATATTTATTTTTTTATTAAAGCTTCTCTAATTACTATATTCATTCTTAAAGGAAAAAGATGCGAATGGGCAAAAATAAGCTGCCCCTGTTCTCTACCCAAAAAATTTGCAAATCCGGTTGCAAGCCCTGCATAACCCTCTCTACTTATGTAATATAATTTACGGGAAAGTGGATAAGACTTTAATGCAATATATGCTTGATAGGGTTGATAAAATTCATTTAAAGTATCATTTTTTATAGATGCTACTTTAATTCTATTAATAAATGCACCTGTTTTTGTACTGTCTTTATTGTCGCAAATATAGCTTAGCCCCACAAAGCCTATTGCATCTATATTTTTTTCTACATAATCTATAACATCGTTATTTCCTTTTGCTGCGAATACATTAGCACCTAATTTTTCGCCTCTCAAAATTGAATCGGTTACATATCTAACCGTTCCCGATGATTGATTATCAAATACTACTTTATATTTCTTTTTATATACCCCCGTTAAAATGCCTTTTAGTGCATCCATATCCAGCAAACTGTCTTCGCTTTTAGTATTAAAAATTACTGCAATGGCATCACCGGCTAATTCTAATGAAGTAAAATATAAATTACTTTTAGTGCATGCATCATTTTCATCTTTTGATAATGGGCGAGAAACGAGTATTAAACTTGATTTACTATCAAAAAAATCTTTAATGCATTCGTTTTCCGGTTTATAATGTATTTTTATTTTGGCATCGGGGTAGCAACTGTCAAATACTCTTAATTCTTCGTCAATTATGGGTTTGTAGCTTTCATCTACCGATATATCTATTGCACCGGTACTTAATGTGTCGGGGTGAGAGGGTTTATTTTCACAAGAAGTGAAAAAGAGACTTACTAAAATACAAACAAGAAAAATCTTTAGCCAATGCATAAACCGCAATTATACTACTAATTTAAAAAAGGATATGGTAAATACCTACGATGTAACAATTATTTAACTTATATGTTTAGAATAATTGAATACAAAATTAGAATTTTCTTTTTTGCGGTATAATTTTAATTATTCCGCGATACAACCTAAATAAACCATAAGCAATCATCATGCCACCTAAAATGTAAGCATAGCCATTAGGCAAATCATATACATTTTTATATTTTGCCCAACATAATAATGTGCCAACAATCATATAAATACCGCCCATACCCATATCGAGGGTAGTTCTAAAATTTTTATATGATTTATTATCATCAAATAACCCATCGTTGTCATCAAATATTCTATCTGTACTCATTTTATTTATTTGGCAGGCAAAAATAATATTTTTGTATTACTAAAAATTAAAAAACACTTTATTTTAATGTATTTTTAATATTGAAACTAATTTAAAATAGAAAGAAGCCTAAATAATTATTTTCCATAAATATTTTTGAAACTATTTTTACGAATAATGATTTTTGCGAAATATTGATAAAATATATCAAAATATAAATATAAATAATTATCATTCTAATGATTACTTTTACCTTTTAGATAAATAAAAATAAGTTCAGAATACAAAATAGCGCAATTGTTTTAAAATGTTGGTAAAAATATTTGGAAGTGCGGTATATGGTGTGGAAGCTATAACAATAACAATGGAAGTTGATTTGGCACAAGGCTCAACGGGCTATTTTATTGTCGGTCTGCCAGATAATGCTGTTAAAGAAAGTATAGAAAGGGTTTTGTCTGCAATAAAAAACACAGGTTTTGAGCGTCCGCGAACAAAAGTGGTTGTAAACATGGCTCCAGCAGATATTAAAAAAGCCGGTTCTGCTTACGATTTACCAATTGCAATAGGTATGCTTGCAGCTACACAACAAATTCCGGTTGAAGAACTAAGCCAATATATAATTATGGGTGAATTATCTTTAGACGGTTCGGTACAAGCCATAAAAGGTGCATTACCAATTGCAATACAGGCAAGAGCAGAAAAATATACGGGTTTAATACTGCCAAAAGCAAATGCTAGAGAAGCCGGCATGGTAAATAATTTAGATGTATATGGTGTAGATAATATTACAGAAGTAATCGGCTTTTTTAATAAGTCTATTACATTAAAGAAAACAGTAGTAAATACAAGAGAAGAGTTTTTTGACGCACAAAATGTTTTTGATGTTGATTTTAATGATGTAAAAGGGCAAGAAAATGTAAAAAGAGCGTTGGAGATTGCTGCTGCCGGTGGACATAATGCTATATTAATAGGCCCACCGGGAGCCGGAAAAACAATGCTGGCAAAAAGATTACCCACTATATTACCACCTTTGTCGCTACACGAAGCATTAGAAACAACCAAAATACATTCTGTAGCCGGTAAGTTACCTGTAAATACATCATTGATAGCACAACGCCCATTCAGGTCGCCCCATCACACTATTAGCGATGCGGCATTGGTGGGTGGCGGAGGCATACCCCAACCGGGCGAAATATCGTTGGCACATAATGGTGTTTTGTTCTTAGATGAATTACCGGAGTTTAAAAGGTCGGCATTAGAAGTAATGCGGCAGCCAATGGAAGAACGGAAAGTATCCATTTCCAGAGCAAAAGTAAGTTTAGAATTTCCGGCAAGTTTTATGTTGATAGCCTCTATGAACCCCTGCCCTTGCGGCTATTTTAATCACCCGGATAAAGAATGTACCTGTGCCCCGGTTATGGTACAGCGGTATTTAAACAAAATAAGTGGCCCATTGCTAGATAGAATTGACTTACATGTAGAGGTAACCCCTGTAGCATTTACC
>CAIWXG010000464.1 GCA_903916555.1 uncultured Bacteroidota bacterium | reverse complement strand
ATGGCAAAATTTCAATGCCGGATTATCTACGTGGACTGTAAGTAACGCAGGAAGTACTTTTTTAACGATCACAGGAACCGGATTTACTACATATCCTGACGGTTATGACTATATTCCTTATGGAGCCATTTTCCACAGCCCAGATAATTCTGAGTTTGCGATGGCAAATTCTGATACCATGGGAAGTGGTTCTACATTGATTTCTAGTTTAATATCACCAACCTTTTCTCTTGCCGGTTATTCTGCTGCAAGCATTTCATTTCAAATGTTTTATCAATCTTACGGTGCTGATGTAACAGTTGCATTACAACTATCAAATGATGGTGGTGCTACTTGGAACACAGTCCATGATTTTAAACCTGCCGGTGCAACAGTTGGTAGTAGCTCTTCATTTACATTAGAAACATTTTCATTGAATTCATTCGTTGGAATAACAAATTTACAAGCACGTTTTTTATATAATTCTTCTTGGGGTTATTACTGGGCTATAGATAATGTGGCCATTACAGGTACACCTATGGCTCCAATTACAGCAACTTGGTCGCCTGTTACCGATTTATATACTGATGCAGGATTAACTACACCTTATACAGCCGGTACAGCTACCGATACTGTATATTATTATCCTACAACAGTTGGCGTACTAACAACTAATACTATTTATGCTACTTTAACATTAGGAACTTGCACTAATATAGACAGTAATTTAACAACTGTAGAGCCTACATTATCTGCAATATTAGGTACAGACAGTGCTTGTATTTTAGGTACCACTACACTTAGCGATGCTGTTGCAGGTGGTACTTGGACAAGTAGCGATATTACAATTGCAACTGTTGACCCGGTATTGGGCATTGTTACCGGAGTAGCAGCAGGTATTGTAAATATTACCTATACAGTTGGTGCATGTTATACTATTGTACCGGTTACTATTCTGGGTTTCCCGAATGCAGGTTTAATTACAGGTCCTACAAATATTTGTCTTGGTAATACTGCAGCATTAACAGACGCTGTTACCGGTGGTGTATGGACAAGCAGTAATACTGATGCAACAATAAGTGGTACAGGTATCGTAACAACATTGGCAGCAGGAATAGATACTTTTACTTACACAGTTACTAATATTTGTGGTATAGCAACCATTAATTATACAGATACGATAAGCGTAATGCCTGTTGCAGGTACTATTTTAGGTCCTAATTCTTTATGTCAAGGTTCATTTACAATCTATACTGACCCTACAGGTTCTACAGGAGGAGTTTGGAGTACATCCAATGGGAATGCAACAATTACTACATTAGGCGTACTTACGGGTGTTGCCGGTGGTGGTGATTCTGTTTTATACACCATATCAAATGCATGTAGTACAGTAGTTGCATTTAAAGTAATAACAATAAATCCATTACCTGCTACCGGTGTTATTACAGGTGGTGCGCAAGTTTGTTTAGGTGGCACACTTACACTAACAGATGCAGTTGCTGGCGGTACTTGGGGTAGAAGTAATACCCATGCTACGGTTTCCGGTACTGGTTTAGTTACAGGTGTTACAGCAGGTTTTGATACCATTTCTTATTCTAAAACAAATGCTTGCGGTACAGCTTCTTCAATAGTTGTTGTTACAGTAGGACCAATTAGTGCAGGTGTAATCAATGGTACAGATTCATTATGTGCCGGCACTGCTGTTACACTTACAGATACTGCCGGTGGTGGTGCCGGTACTTGGACTGCAAGTAATGGCAATGCAACAGTTGCAGGTGGTATTGTTACAGGTATTACCGGTGGTACAGATATTATCACCTATTCTGTAACAGATGCCTGTGGTACAAACAGAGCTACATATACTATCACGGTATTACCTACGCCAAGTGGTGGTACAATTACTGGTCCTTCTATTGTTTGTATTGGTTCGTCAATTACATTAACAGACGCTACTCCTGGTGGTACATGGCTTGAAAGTAATGGGAATACACTTATTGCTGGTCCGGGCATAATTACCGGTATTACTTTAGGAAATGATACTATATTTTATTCTGTAACAACAGTATGTGGAGTTGGGGTAGCCAATAAAATATTAACTATTGCACCTGTACCATTTGTAGCACCTATTTCGGGGGCTACTACCATTTGTATTGGTTCTACTAGTACACTAAGTGATGCTGTACCGGGCGGAGACTGGACAAGCAGTACACATAGTGTTGCTACTATAGATTTTACTTCTGGTACATTATTAGGTATTGCAGCAGGTGTAACTACAGTAACTTACACAGTTACTAATGCTTTCGGTTGTCCGGCAACTGTAACACAGTTAGATACTGTTATTACAGTTCCTGTTATACCTGCAATTGCAGGTAGTGCCAATGTGTGTGTGGGTGGTACAATAACATTAAGCGATGCTGTTAGCGGTGGTACTTGGAACAGTAGCGATTTAACGTTAGCTACTGTAGATGCAATAGGTGATGTAACAGGTGTTGCAGCAGGTTCGGTAACTATTAGTTACACTGTAATAAATATTTGTGGTTCTACTACATTAACTAAAACAGAAACAGTTCGTGATTTACCGGTAGTTTCTGTAATAACAGGTACTATGAGTGCTTGCGTAGGTGCTACAACAAGATTGTCTGATATTACTACAGGTGGTGTTTGGAGTAGTGATGATGCTACTATTGCATCTGTTAACCCATCTACAGGTGTTGTAACAGGTGTTGCTGCAGGTGTAGTAAATATTAATTATACCGTTACTAATATGTATGGTTGCTCTAACACAATGAGTACCGGTTTTATTGTTGACCCATTACCTGTTGTAACTGCAATTAGTGGTACTACAAACGAATGTATTGGCGGCACTACAACATTATTTGATGTTACTGCCGGTGGTGTTTGGAGAAGCAGCAATTCGCTTATTGGTTCAATAGATTCTGTTTTCGGCGTTGTTACCGGTAATACCGGCGGTATTACAGTTATAACCTATTCTGTAACAGATGGTTTAGGTTGTACAGGCATTGCTACTGTTAATGATACCGTTAATATCTTCCCTACCACATCGCCTATTTTAGGTATGCGTAGTGTATGTGTAGGTGCAAATATTACGCTATCTGACGCTACACTATATGGCAATTGGGGCAGTAATGATGCAACAATAGCAACTATTGACCCAGTTAGTGGCGTTGTAACAGGTGTTGCTGCAGGTACTGATTTAATAACTTATTTGGTTAGTAATACATGTGGTTCAGTAATAGATTCTGCAATAATTACTGTAAATGGTTTACCGGTTATCCCTGCTATATCAGGGCCAATGTCTGTGGTTTGTGCCGGTACTACAACACCTTTGAGCGATTCAATTGCAGGTGGAATATGGAGCAGCAGTGATGTTACTGTAGCTACTGTAAATAGTGCAACAGGAGTGGTTACTGGTATTACTGCCGGTTCTGTAACCATAACTTATACTGTAACCAATTCTTTTGGCTGTTCTAATTATTCAACATTTGCAATTACGTTTGCAGGAGCTATTTCTGATGCTATCGTACCGTCAACAGCAACACTTTGTCATGGCTATAATGTTAATTTGCATATTTCCGGTACTACTGCAGGTATAACTTTCCAGTGGTTGGTAAATGGTGTTGCAATACCGGGTGCCACTACAACTTCTTATACTGCAGACACAGCAGGTGTTTATTCTGCAATTCTTGATAATGGTACTTGTATTGTAAATCTTACCGGTACACCGGTTGCTAACCCTCCTCATGCTCTTATTGGCTTTACATCGCCTAATGTTTTATACACAGGTTCTTTTGCACATTATCAGTGGTTTAGAAGCGGAGTAGCAATTTCAGGTGCACACAGTAGTACTTATATTTTTAGTGTAGCAGGTTATTATACCGTTGTTGTAACGGATATTAATGGCTGTACTGATACATCGGCTGTTTATATTGTACATGGAGGCACAGGTGGTGGCGGTGCTGGTGTTGGTAATGTTAATGCAAACAATGATATTAAAGTATACCCTAACCCAGCTACTTATAGCATTCACATTGAAGCTGCAAAAATGCTTAATGTAAAAATACTAAGCCCTGACGGCAAAGTGGTTTTAGTAAAATCTAATACTTATGATGTAGATATTACAAGCCTTGCCAATGGTTTCTATATGATTATGCTATATGATGAAAATGATATTTTAGTAAAGACCGATAGATTTTCAAAAATAGAAAATTAGTAAAATCTGATTTAGAGAAAGGGCATTACCACTTAAAATGGTAATGCCCTTTCTCTTTTATATTTTGTGTTATATAGTATGCTTTAATAAAATAGAAAAAGAAATTTCATAACAAATACGATACAATACCTAACTTTGCCAACCATAATAAAAATCTCTTAAAAGTATGTTGACGCCTACCTTACAAAAAAATGACAAATTAGCTAGTATATTAATTTTTGCTTTTTCTGCAATTGTGTTTATTGTTGTTGTGGCTTTATCTAAATACCAATTAAAAATAGATTTGGGATTTAACGTTCATATTTTTGCATTGTTTAATGCAATAATAAATTCTACTGTGGCTATTTTGTTATTAGCCGGCTTATATGCAGCTAAAAACAAAAAGTTCGTTTTACATAAAAAAATAATGTTGGTTGCAATAGTTCTATCAATCCTCTTTTTGGTATCTTATATAGCTCATCATTTGCTTGCCGGAGACACGAAATTTGGAGGAGAAGGAGCATTGAAATATTTTTATTACGTTATTCTATCTTCACATATTATATTAGCTGCTGTTATTTTGCCCTTTATTCTATTTACAGCCTATAGAGCATTGACAGGTGAATATGATAAACATAAAAAATTGTCTAGATTTACTTGGCCTTTATGGCTTTATATAAGTATTACAGGTGTTTTGGTCTATTTTATGATTTCGCCTTATTATATTCCACACATATAATATTACTAACAAATATATTTTTTGAATTTTAAATTTATTTATGTGACAATTAAATTTGTCCATTTAATTATTTTTTAATAATTTTATTCTGTGAAAAAGTTATTATTAATTATTGCGATTTTATTTACAATAAATATAAATAGTGAAGGTCAGGGGTGTTCTGTATGTTCACAGACTGCTGCAAACGGTCTTGATAAAAATGGTGCTAAAGGCTTAAATGGTGGTATTATCTATTTGGCTTTTCTTCCTTTGGTAATCATGGGTACTTTAGGTTTCATTTGGTGGAAAACAAATAAAAATAACTCTTAAAGAGATGCTATGTTGAAAAAAATGGTTTTGTTTTTTGTTTTTGCTTTTTTTATATCTATTGGGTCTTCATGCCGCATTAATGTTTTATATGGAGAAGGACCCAAAACTACCATTAGTTCGGACGTTAATATGTTTAATGCAATAAACCTATCTACAAATATTAAAGCTGTTATTTTAGTTCAACCTGATGCAAAACCTTCAGTAACTTTTAGTGGCTACGAAAACATTGTAAAACATATAAAGACAAGAATAGAAAACAACGCACTTATAGTATATTGCGACCTAGATGGTTCTTGGATTATTGATAATAATGAAGCCATAACAGCTACACTTACCTTACCAGTATTGCAGGCATTATCTTTAGAGGGGGCGCCTACGGCAGATATAAAAGGTAAGGTAGTTGGTAATGAGTTTAAATTAGATATATCGGGTGCGGGAAAAGTAATAATAGAAGATATTAGTGTTAATTTACTTTCTGCCGATGTTTCGGGTGCCGGTAAAATTGAAATAATCAATGGTAGTGTAAATAATGTTAACTACGAGATAAGTGGTGCCGGTAAAATTGAGGCTTTTAAGCTTCAGGCAGATACAGTATCTATAGGTATGTCAGGAGCTGGTAAAGGAGAAATTAATGCTAATAAGATATTGAATATTAATATAAGTGGTGTCGGTTCTATTAGATATAAGGGGCATCCAATAATATCACAAGATATTTCAGGTGTTGGCAGTGTTAAAGACTTTAATTAACATTTTTGAGAATGTTGCAATAGCTATAAAAATTTATTTATGAATCATAAATATCTACAATTTGTTGTTATTTCATTATTTTTTATACTTAACTTTTCCAGTAAAGTAGCTGCACAGCAAGACCAAATAGAAAGATTGTGGTATAATGAAGAGAAAACTGCAAAAATTCAGGTCTATAAATCAACTAATGGAAAATTTTACGGCAAAATAGTTTGGTTAAAAGAACCCTTGCGCGACGGTAAGGTCAAAATAGATATTCATAATCCTGATAAAAAAAGACATAATGACCCAATAATAGGATTAATGATATTAAATGATTTCCAAAAAAAAGGAAACAATGAGTATGTGGAAGGAACTATTTATGACCCAAAAAATGGAAAAAAATATAGTTGTAATATTTTGTATAAAGATAATAAATTAGATGTGAGAGGTTACTATGGTTTTTCTTTTTTTGGTAGAACAACTGTATGGACAAAAACAGAGGATTAAATAGATGATATTTTATTATGCCTATTCCGTTACTTAATAATACACTATGGTTTCCGCCTGTTGAAAATGCCCAAAAAGATGGCTTACTTGCTGCCGGTGGCGATTTGAGTATAGATAGACTATTATTAGCATATCGAAATGGTATTTTTCCTTGGTTCAGCGAAGAACAAATTCCTTTATGGTGGTCTCCAAATCCTCGTTTTGTATTATATCCGCATGAATTAAAGATTAGTAAAACCATGAAGCAACTATTGAACAAAAATGCATTTGAATTTAAACTAAATTCTGCATTTGAGGATGTAATAGATAGCTGCAAAAAAATATATAGAAAAGGACAACCAGGAACATGGATTACAGATACCGTAGCCGATGCCTATAAAGAATTACATTTGTTAGGCTATGCCTATAGTGCAGAAACATGGCAAAACGGTGTTTTAGTTGGTGGTTTATATGGTGTATGGTTAGGAAATATATTTTTTGGCGAAAGTATGTTTAGTACTGTTAGCAATGCAAGTAAGTTTGCTTTTATTAATTTAGTAAATCATTTAATTCAAAATGGTATTGCGCTTATTGATTGCCAAGTTTACACCTCACATCTTGAAAGTTTAGGTGCAAGTATGATGAAAAGGATAGATTTTATTGAAATACTTAATATAAATATTTT
>CAIWXG010000463.1 GCA_903916555.1 uncultured Bacteroidota bacterium | reverse complement strand
TAAATCATCAAAGAAATTATCAGTGATGTCTATATTTTTTAAATCAGAATTACTTAGTAACCAAAAATATCCTTTTTTGCTGATTGTATCGCAGAATTTTTTCAATCTTATTTGTTCATCATCATTGAAACAACCCTTAGCGTATGAATTAAATGAGGATGTATCGCTTATTGGTTTGTATGGTGGATCAAAATAAAAGAAAGTATTTTTAGTGGCGTAGGAAAGGGTCTCAGCATAATCTCCACTAAGTATTATTACTTTTTGAAGTAGTTCACTATCTGCTAAAATTGTTTCTTTGTCGCAAATTTTTGGGTTTAAATATTTTCCAAAAGGTACATTGAATTCGTTTTTACTATTTACTCTATATAGACCATTAAAACAGGTTCTATTTAAGAAAATAAGTAAGCATGTATTTTTTATAGGGTCTAATTTTCTTGTATTAAAAAGCTCTCTCTGTTCTAGAAAATAATTTTTCTTTTCATCTTCAGTCGCCAAACCAAAATATGCTTTTTGAATTTTTTCTAGTCCTTTTATTAACTCATTCGGGTTATCTCTTATTGTTTTATAGGCATCTGTTAAATCGGTGTTTATGTCATTAATGACTGCCTTTTTTACATTCGGGAATGTACGTAAAAACCAAAACATCACTGCACCACTGCCAATAAATGGTTCTATATAAGTTAGGTTTTCCAATTCGGCAATTTCGTTTGGTAAGGATGCTTGTATTGAACGAATAAGCTGTGTTTTACCACCAGCCCATTTTAAAAACGGCTTTGCATCTTCAACTTGATTAAATAAATTCATGATTTTTTTGCTTGGCATACAAAATAACAAAAAAGAAACCGAATAATTGCATACAAAAGGTAGCTGTCAAGAATTTTTGTTTGATTAACCTATTGCTGAACAAATATTGTACTGTATTTGTTGGATAAGTGCAAAGAATAGTTAATTACAAGCCTTATTTTTAAGGATATTGCTAAATATAAAAGCTAAGAAAAATAAATATTGGATTGTAGAAAAATAACCATTCCTTTGCATCATAGCGCGAGATAGAGCAGCGGTAGCTCGTCGGGCTCATAACCCGAAGGTCATAGGTTCGATCCCTGTTCTCGCTACAAAAAAAGCCCTTATTTAAGGGCTTTTTTAATTTAGATAGATCTTCTAGGAATACCACCAATGGCATCATTATACCCCCAGTCATATGAAGTAATTGGATTTTTGTGTCGTACTTCTGAGGCTTGGCTTTGGTCAAGGACTGCTAAATTTGGGTTGTTTGGTCGTCCGGCAATACCATCATCATAACCTTGGTTGTAAGAACACCCCGCACAATACCATCTCTTTGGTAAACCAAAATATTCTTCGCTAAAGGGTAAAGCTCTAAAAATAATATTATCTCTATGATTTCTATTACACCATGCCATAATCAGAAGTTTAAAGATGTAAAGGTAGGTGTCTGAATATGATTTCATAGCTAAATTTTAATTAGGGCTTCTAAAGTCCTTTTCATTTTAGAAGTTGGTTTATGTTTTCCTTCCTCCCATGCTGAAACTGTTGAAGCATCCACCCCGATTTTTTCGCCAAATTTCTTATGACTTAATCCCTGCGTAATCCGGTAATTTTTAATCCTTCCGGCTAAAGTTTCTGTGTTTACCGGAAATGGATTATAGCCTAAAAATTGTATTATTTTAGGATAAAATTGTATCTGTGGTTCACTTCTTCCGTTTTCCCATCCGGTTATAGAATCCTCGCAAATTTCAAATACCTTTGCTACGTCTGCTTGTTTTAATTTGAGTTGTAACCTTCGGTTTTTGATGTGTTCACCGATAACTTGCGGATTTTCAATTGTTTGTGATGGTCGCACTGTTTTTAACTCGATTCCGAAAAAAGCCAACGCAGGTATGCCCTTGCGGCTATTTTAATCACCCGGATAAAGAATGTACCTGTGCCCCGGTTATGGTACAGCGGTATTTAAACAAAATAAGTGGCCCATTGCTAGATAGAATTGACTTACATGTAGAGGTAACCCCTGTAGCATTTACC
>CAIWXG010000462.1 GCA_903916555.1 uncultured Bacteroidota bacterium | reverse complement strand
TTTTATTGCAATTAAATAAATGAAAATAAATATGTATTAAATAAAAATAAATAATATAAAAAGGCATATTAATCAAACAACATGCTGTACATTTGTTTTTACGGTTTACTTTTTGTTAAATTAATATTGGAATATGCAGGATACAAATAATTTTAATAATCTTGCTTTTTACGAATCCATTATAAATTCATCTGACGATGCTATTTACAGCATAGATTTTGATGGAACTATTATTACTTGGAACAAAGGTGCTGAAGAACTATTTAACTATACAGCAGATAGTGTTATAGGAAAAAATATTATTTTTCTATTACCTAAAGTTATAATACATGAAGAAGAAATTATTCTAAACAGAATAAAAGCCGGTGAACATATTAGGCATTATGAAACAAAAAGACTTAGAAGTGATGGAACTATAGTATATGTATCTTTAACAATTTCTGTAGTTAAAAACAAAAAAGGTGAAATTATAGGTGCATCTAAAATTGCAAGAGATATTACAGATGCTAAAATTGCAGAACAATTATTAGTAAAAGCAGAATCTAATTATAAAAGATTAGTAGATAATATTCTTGATGGATTAATGATAGATGACATAAATGGTAAAATTATTTATGCTAATAATCAATTTTTAAAACTATTTGGTCTCATTAGCAATGATTTAAACAATATTATACTGGAAGATTATATTGCACCCGAATATAAACAAATATTAAGGGATAGACATGACAGGCGAATAGCTGGGGATGATGTACCGGACACTTTTGAATATTTAGGAATTAAAAAAGATGGCGAGAAAAGATGGATGGAAGTTAGAGTATCTAAAGTTTATGATGATGGCCAAATAGTTGGCACCCAATCTGTTATTAGAGATATTACAGAACAAAAAGTAGCCAATGAAAAAATAATTATCAGTGAAAAAATTTATAAAACGATAGCAGCTAATTTGCCCGATGCAATTGTAACAATTATAAATAAAGAACGAAAATATGTATTAATTGAAGGTGAAGGACTGATTAATTTGGGCTTGGATAAAAATAGACTATTAAACAAACCTAAATTTGAAGGTCTTACATTAGCTGCTGAAATGGAAGTTGAGGAATTAAGGAATAGAGCCTTTAATGGGGAAAACCTTACCGAAATAGTTAAAGCTAAAGATTTATATTATAATGTAAGATACTTACCTATTAAGGACGAAGACGGTATGATAAATTCAGTAATGACCATATCACTTGATATTACCGATATTAAAAGAGCTGAAATCGGAATTAAAGAACACAATGAATCTCTTGAAAAAAAAGTAAAAGAAAGAACATTAAAATTAGAGGCTGCAATTAATGAAATAGAATCTTTTTCTTATTCCGTATCGCATGATTTGCGTGCCCCTTTAAGAATTATTAATGGTTATGCCGATATATTACAAAAAGACTACAAGGAAAATTTAGATGATGAAGGTAAACGTTTCTTAGAAAGCATTAAAAACAATACCGGTAGAATGGGAATATTAATTGATGAATTGTTGAATTTAGCCAGATTAGGAAGAAAAGAAATGAGTTAAAGGTTGCAAAGGTTTCTACAACCCCGAAAGAGTATATTGTTTTTTTTAATGCAAAACAAAATAATATCAATTTTGGGCGTAACAACTAAATTTCGTATATATATTAATTGGGTATAATTAATCGCTTGACATTTTATCGCAAATTATTTCCAAAGAGCATTTATATAAACATGGTGCCTTAGTGCCGTTGTAGAAAAACAATTGAATATATTTATAAATATATTTCTATAAACAAGGTGCATCCAGTTCTATTAATATTCTCTAAAAAGCAAGCCGAATAAATGGTTCTTATTTTTCAGGCTGATGATTAATTACTTGCTCGCAAATCAATTACTTTTATTTGTATTTTAGTGTGTCCGTTATGTTCGTTTTCATCAATATTGTAAACCATATCAAATAAGCCATGTCTTACAATTTCATATTTCTCTGCCATATTAAAACCTATACCTTCTACAATAGTACCGTTGCCTTGGTGTGCAGATAGTTTTAAATGTATATCTTTAACTATTACAGAATTGCCCTGAAAGTCTTGCAGCCTGCGGGTAATAAAAACAGGTTTCATATTGGCAGGCCCAAAAGGCTCAAATTGTTTTATAATATTGAAGAAAGACTGTTTTACTAATGAAAGTGGAATTTCGGCATCTATCTCTATTTCGGGTATCTGTTGCTCTTCAGTAATAGAGTTGGATACAACTTCTTCAAATTTATGTATAAATTCATTTACCCTATCTTCTTCAAGCGTCATGCCGGCAGCATAAAAGTGGCCACCATAATTATTTAATAAATGGCGGCAAGCATGGATAGCTTCATAAATATTAAAACCGGAAACAGACCTTGCCGACCCACTCGCTTTACCATTAGAAGAAGTAAGAATAATGGTAGGGCGATAGTAATGGTCTATAAGTCTAGACGCTACAATACCCACTACCCCCTTATGCCAATGAGGCCGATATAATACTGTTGATTTTCGTCCAATTAAATTAGTATCATTTTGCATTATTGCAAGGGCTTCCTCTGTAATTATTTTATCTACTTCTTTCCGGTCAAAATTATCAGAATGCAGTGCTGCTGCAAGTTCAACAATTTTTTCAGGGTCTGTTTCTATAAAAAATTCTACTGCTTTGCGTGCATCATCCATTCTGCCGGCTGCATTTACACGAGGCCCTATAACAAAAACAAGGTCTGATACCGTCATTTCTCTTTTCACACCACCTAATTCCTTTAGTGTTTCTATGGCAAGGCAGGGAGAAGAATTGATTTTTCTAATACCATAAAAAGCTAATATTCTGTTTTCACCGTCTATAGGTACAATATCTGCTGCAATGCTGGTAACTACTAAATCTAAGTATTTATACACATTATCCATAGATATTTTCCAATGGATAGCTAATGCCTGTGCTAATTTAAAACCAATACCACAACCGCTAAGTTCTTTAAAAGGATAAGGACAGTCTTCTTGTTTGGGGTTTAATATAGCATAAGCATGTGGAATATGCTCGTCGGGCATGTGGTGGTCGCAAATAATCATGTCTATACCTAAAGATAGAGCATAAGCTACCGGTTCGGCAGATTTTATACCACAATCTAATGTAATAATTAAAGTATAACCATTATTGCGTGCAAACTCTATTCCTTGTTGAGACACCCCATAACCCTCTCTGTAACGGTGTGGTATATAATAGCCAAGCTCACCTTTATAATTAGCTTTTAAGAAAGAATATAATAATGCAACTGCCGTTGTGCCATCCACATCATAATCTCCATATACTAATATTCTTTCATGCCATTCCATTGCCTCTGTAATGCGTACTACAGATTTTTTCATTCCTTTCATTAGGAATGGGTCATGTAATTGACTTAATTCCGGTCTGAAAAATCTTTTTGCAGATTCATAATCTTCAACACCCCTTATTGCTAATAATTTACATAATATAGGATGTATATGTAGTGCATTCGTTAAATCATTTACCTTTTCAGCATCAGCATTTTTAATCTTCCACCGTTTATCTACTTTCATTTTCCGAAATCTAATTGTTGTACAGCATTATGATATTCTAATATCCATTTATCAAGTGCTATCTCGAATTTATTATTGTTTATATTTGTAAAAAAATCGCCTTCATTCATTATTTGCTCCAATAATACATCTTGTGTTTTAATACACTGTAATGCAGTATCATAAGGAATATGGCTAAAAGAAACCATTTCGTATATAGATACAAATTGAGAAGGATATCGCTTACCTAATTCTTTTTCTATCTTTTTACGCTCCAAAAACATGGGGTCGCTAACTTTATCCCGCATTTCCACAAAGTTAAGCAAAGCAAGCGCGGCTACCGCATTGCCATTGGGTTTTCTTTTATGTTGATATTGAGTTAAAATAGTATTCCAGTTATCATTGTACTCATCCATGAGTGAGTTTAAAACACTGCAATCTTCAAAACCTGCATTCATACCTTGTCCGTAAAAAGGAACTATAGCATGAGCAGCATCACCAATTAATGCACTTTTGTCGTCAAAATGCCATTGGCTAATATGTGTAGTTATAAGTGATGCTGTGGGGTTTGTAAAGAAATCTTTTAGTAATTCAGGCATAATAGCTTTCGCATCTGCAAATTTCTCATTAAAGAAATCAGTAACATCATTTTCTGTTTTCAGTTTCTCAAAAGATACTTCACCTTCAAAAGGCAAGAAAAGTGTACAGGTAAATGTGGCATCTGTATTAGGCAATGCTATTAGCATGTAGTTACCTCGAGGCCAAATATGTAATGCATTTTTTTCTAAAAGCCATTCACCGTTCTTTCCCGGTAAAATAGCTAATTCTTTATAACCATATTCAAGATAATTTTGGTCGCAGTTTACTCTATTTAAATGAGTATAGCTTTCGCGAAGGGCTGAAAATGCACCATCGGCACCAAATAATAAATCTGCTTCTACTATTTTGCTTGATTTATCTGCTAATTGAAAATGTAATTTATTTTCTGCAATGTCAACATGTTCGCATTTATGTTCAAAATGTATATTAACGCCAAGGTTTTCAGCCAGTGTCATTAATTTTTTATTTAAATCGCCCCTGCTTACAGAATAGATAGCTTCATTATTTTTACTGTAGGGTTGAAAAACAGTACTGCCATCAAGTAAATGTAAGCATCTGCCATACATAGGTATTGCTAATTCTTCAATTTCATTTTTTAGTCCGGCTGTTTCAAGTGCCTTCCAGCCTCTGGCGCTTGTAGCTAAATTTATAGACTTACCTGCCGCAATAGCAGCAGTACGCATATCTTTACGTCGTTCGTATAAATAAACTTCATAACCACGTTTGCGTAGAATTATAGAAAGTAGAGAGCCAACAAGACCGGCTCCTAATATTGTTACCTTACGTACCATAAATACATTTTTGGGCAAATTAATAATATTAGTGCAATACTACAAGGATATTTATTAGATAGAAAACCAAACAAAAGATTAATATAATTCATTGTTATCTTATGTTTATGGATAATAGAATATTTATTACGACCTTTGCAGATAAACATAAGTGTATATGCCTGCAAAATTTCATGAGCCTTCTATAAAATCCGGGCTAAAAAACAAACGTAAGCTATCTGCTTTTATAGATAAGATAATAAAAAAGCATAAGAAATCTATCAAGATGGCACAGATAAATTACATTTTTTGTGATGATGATTTCTTATTGCAACTTAATAAACAATACTTAAACCACGATACACTTACCGATATTATAACATTTGACCTTAGCGAAACAGACGAGTTAATTTTAATTGGAGAAATTTACATTAGTATAGAAAGAGTAAAGGAAAATGCACTTAAATATGGCGTAAATTATGATGATGAGTTGCTAAGAGTTATTTTTCATGGTATATTACATTTATGCGGACTTAAAGATAAAAAACAAGAAGACATAAAGCTTATGAGAGAAAATGAGGATAGATGTATTGAAGAATTTAAGAAAGAATTGGTAGCGGTGTAGAGTATTGAGTATATATTATAAGAATGCTCAATGATTAATTTATTTGTTAAAATATAATTAAAATTGACTTCATAAAAGTAAAGAAGCATTACAAAATTTCCAAATCATTTTCTACGATAGAATATAGCGACAAACTATTGAATATATTGTCTTGAAACGATATTGAAAATGCGAAACCAAAAATTAAATAAATAGGTTACTAATAAAATTTTAATCATACTCTATTGTTATTAAGTATAACTATGTTCCTTTTTAAAATAGTGTTCGTACAAAGCATTATATATTTATTGTTGTCCGAGAAAAAAAATAAACTAAAGGTGGTCAAATCTTTAGGGCTACACAAGGCAAAATAATATTCAAGAGCTATTCTAAAACAACCACATTGCTATTGGCATACTGTAATTGTATAATATGCTTATTTTCGTTATAGAGTATTTTACCTGCTTTGTCTTTTTGTAAACTAATATTAAACTTTGTAAATGGTGCCGAAGAAATATCTTTATATTCTGTATTAAAAATAGTACCGTGTTTGCGTAACATATTACCATACCACATAATGGTTTCATAGCCACGATAAGCTAATTCAGGAGTTTTACCTCCATATACTTTTTTAAATTTTGTATCAACATAAGCGGTATTAGCATTAGTTACATCAAAATTAAATGGTACGGTAATATTAATTTTCATGCTATTGTTATCTGTAAATCTTTTCAACATTCCCGAACCCGCCCATGTAGGCATACCATATATTTCAAAAGATACACCCGGAAAATCATCGTTTATTTCTTTTAGTATGCTATCGGCATATAAAATATCTAATATAGGTATTACCAACACATTGATTCCATTTTTGTCTATAACTCTATTTAAAGTTGTTTTTGTAGGTACGTTATTAGCAAGAATAGTTCTAAATACTACTTTGCCCGATGCAGAATCTGCTATTAAATATTTATATGCGTTTTCATCGCCTGTTTGTGCATTGCGATAAAGAACAAGAATACGCTGACCAGCATGTTTCTTTGCCAACTCATTAAAAATCCATTCGCAATGGCTTTTTAATGTAGGTTGTATTAAAGTAAAAAACTGATTGTTTTTTATACCGGCATCTGTAGGCGACAAAGCAGAAATAAAATTTATGTGTTTTGATTTAGAATACGATGCCAACATCGGTAAATCGTGTGAGGTAACAGCACCAATAATTAAATCGGATGTATCCAATTTGTCGTTTTCTATTAATGAATCTGTAGATTCAAAATTAGAAGAGACATCGTGTATGTAAAAATCAAAATCGAATTTGGCTCGTTTAAGGCTGTCAACAGCTATCATAACCCCTTCATAAAAACTAATGCCTGCTGCGGCTTTGTCGGGTATTTTATCTTTAAAAGTTACATTCTTGCCTTTTACTAGCTCATCCAGATATATTGAAGCTAATACATCTATCCTATACCTGCTTTTTATTTGTGTAGGTGGGTAAGCTATTGATGATTTTTTCTTTTTGGTAGTTTGTATTTCCGTTGTTCTCTTTTTCTCTGCTTTAGATTTTCCGAAAAAGCGTTTTACACCCGAAATTTTATC
>CAIWXG010000461.1 GCA_903916555.1 uncultured Bacteroidota bacterium | reverse complement strand
TAACAGCAAGGGTACAACCGGCAGGCATACCGGTTGAAGTAACAAAAATGTGGTTGTTAGTATCCGATGGTTCGCGTGGTGAAATATGAAAAGTGAAAGGACCTGAATTCTGGCATATATTAAAGTTGACGCTATCCGGTGCAATAGAACCACCTCCCGTAGCACCTGTCATTGCACCAGTAGGAGGTACATTGGCACAAGCTATTACAACAAATGTCATTTCTCGTTGACAAGTACCTACCAAAGTATCATGACGATACTCTCTCATATTATATACTACTAATGATCTTTGCAAAGCATTAGGAACAAAATCTAATTGCCCTGTTGTGGTACCAAAAACAAAGGTGCCTGCTGTAACATTAAGTGGTGTGGTCGCACTTATCGGTACACCTGTCCAAGCGGTTCCGGTGTAGGTAACATAAGAAATTGTCCAACCGGAACTTGGGCAACTACCATAAGCAGAACCATCCATACCGGGTACTAAATAATAAGATAAACTATCACCATCAGGGTCTATTGCAACAGGGTTATAAGTATCTGCATCATTTAAACAGAAAAACGGTGTTGGTGGTTGCGTAAGCACAGGGCTGGAATTATAATGCCCTACATTATCAAGCGTATCAATTAATTGTGTAGTTGTACCGGCAAATATATTTGTAATTGCAGCAGCACGCCCCGGTAAGGCTCCAGAAGCTACTGGGCCAGCAAAGCAAAAGCGCCAATAATGAGATGTATGGGGAACTGTGTACATAGCTGTATATACAAATTTCTTAATGCCCGGCAATGGGTAACTTGTATTGGTACATTGGGTACTATCTAACGAACTTGGACAAACCGGGGTAATTTCTATACCCATGTGTGGGTTAGTAGGCGTATCTATAGTAAGTGTTACGCTTGTAATATAGGTATTACCGTCATAAATACAAATTATGGGGCGTGTATAAGGCAACATTTCAAATGCACCTGTGGTAGTACCGCAGTTACCGTACATAACTACTGTAAGTTTATACTGGTCGCCTACAATATGTGTATATAATAAATCCATACCTACCACATGCGATGCCTTTGCCGTAAAAGATAATGTAAAAATTATACTGCATACCAGTATGATTTTTATTAAGACAGTAAGGTTGAAAAAAGATTTTTTCATAAAATATTTAATTGCAATGTTTTAAAAATATAACTACTTTCTTAGTGATAGGAATATGGTAAAGATATATAACTTTTAACAGACAGTATAATAAGTTGTTTTGGTTGGTAAAAATAAATAAGTTTACAAATATTTTTTAGAAAATTATGGAATAGTTTTACTTTTTTAAGAAATAGTATCTTTTAAACACGAAAATTGATTTTAAATTAAATTGTATTTATTTTATTATATTGAATGAAAGTAATCAACCTATTGTTGTTAATATTCAGAAAAATTCGTTTGCAATTTTTTTGTTATTTTTGGTAAATATTCTTTTTGTAAGATAATATACAACAATTTTAATGGAAGTTTTAAAAACAAAAAACATTCACATTTAAACAAGTACTACTTATTTAAATGTGAATGTTAAATCACTACTTTATATCAAACAAAATATTACAAATATTAGGCTTTAGCACTATTAACTTTCATATTAAAAAAATATGAAGTAGCTAATATTAGTAAAAATACCAATGCAGGTACGAAACCGGTAGCTGTAATAATATGTGTACTTACAGCACCAATAAGTACAAAAGTAAACCCTGCATAAGCCCATTCCTTTAATTTAGGAAAATAGGGTTGTACTAAACCGATAACACCTAATAGTTTTGCCGTACCTAATATATTTGCAAAAAATAATGGGAAGCCAATTTCTTTGTATGCATCCACAATCTTTGCATTATGGCTTAAATACATATAAGCACTCATAAGCATAAAGGCAGAAAAAATGCCTTGTCTTGTCCAATAAATAATTTTATTCGTTTTCATTTTTATAATTTTCGTGCAAATTAATGTATATTTGCTATACTTTTGATACTGCTATACTTTTGTATAGCACTTTATAAATTTGCATTGTTAATAATTGGTATAAATAAATAATGATAGAAGATAAAATAAGTGAAAATGAGTGTACCGGACAGTTGTTAGCCGTTAGGGATGCATTAGATGTGTTAAATGGTAAGTGGAAGTTACCTATAATTATTGCGTTGGCACATGGAAAATATAGATTTAAAGAATTACATACTCTATTAGGTATTACACCTAAAATGTTGTCGAAAGAGCTAAAAGACCTTGAAATGCATCAATTAGTAAAACGGAGCGTTTACGATTCTATTCCTGTAACTGTTTCCTACTCACTCACCTCTTATGCCGAATCGTTAAAGAGTGTAATAGATGCATTACGTGATTGGGGTAAAGAACACAGAAAAAAAGTTATGTATAAAGAATAAACAACCCTATAATATATAAACTGTGACAAGAATTGGATTGATATCAGACACCCATAGTTTTTTAGACGATGCCGTATTTAAACATTTTGAAAACTGCGATGAAATATGGCATGCCGGCGATTTTGGCTACGCAGGTATAGCAGAAAAATTAAGTGATTTTAAACCATTAAGAGGTGTTTACGGCAATATAGATAGTATAGATATAAGATTACAATACCCTGAAAAACTAATTTTTACTTGCGAAGAAGTTAATGTATTTATAACCCACATTGGCGGATATCCTGCTAAGTATGCACCAGGAATAAAAGACCAATTAATTTTTAATGCATCTCGTTTGTTTATCTCCGGACACTCACATATACTAAAAATTATTTACGATAATAAAATAAATTGTTTACATATTAATCCTGGTGCTGCCGGTCATTCGGGGTGGCATACCGTACGCACCATTATTAGATTTGTAATAGACGGCAAGGATATGAAACAATGTGAAGTAATAGAATTAGGCAAGCGATAAATAAAATGTAGCTATTATTTATTGTTTTTCTAAAAAACACAGCATATAACTTACTTTTGCTTCTAAAATAAGTATTTTAATGGAAAGTATTGAACTAAAACAAATGGCAACTCAGGTACGCCGCGATATATTAAGAATGGTACATGCGGTGCAAAGTGGTCATCCGGGTGGGTCTTTGGGCTGTACAGATTTTTTAACGGCTCTGTATTTTAATATTATGGAACGCAAAGCCGGTTTTGATATGGATGGCATAAATGAAGATATTTTCTTTTTGTCTAATGGTCATATTTCACCTTTGTTTTACAGTGTTTTAGCTCGCAGTGGTTATTTCGATATAAAAGAACTTAGTACTTTCAGAAAATTAAATAGTCGTTTACAAGGTCATCCTGCCACACACGACCACTTACCCGGTGTACGAATAGCCAGTGGCTCTTTGGGGCAAGGTTTAAGTGTTGCTTGCGGAGCAGCAATTGCTAAAAAAATGAATAAGGATTCGCATATTGTTTATTCATTACATGGTGATGGAGAAATGCAAGAAGGGCAAAACTGGGAAGCTTTTATGTTTGCAGCACATCACAAAATAGATAATATTATTGCTACAATAGATTATAATGGCCAGCAAATAGACGGACCTACAAATCTTGTTATGAATTTAGGTTCATTAAGCGATAAGTTGCTGGCATTTGGCTGGCAAGTATTTGAAATGAATGGAAATGATATAGATGACATATTAAAAGTTATGGCAGAAGCAAAACTTGCAACGGGCAAAGCAAAACCTATAGGTATTATTATGCATACGCAAATGGGTAAAGGCGTTAGCTTTATGGAAGGCACACACGAATGGCATGGTATAGCCCCGAGCGATAAACAATTAGCTGATGCACTTGCTGAATTACCAATTACTGCTTTTGGTGATTATTGATTAGGTGTAACTTGCAAGATGAAGAATTTTGATTCAATATGTATTTTTGAAAATTTGAAGATTGGTCAAAATAATTGATTTAACTTTCAACACTTATTTCACCTTCAATTTTAAATTATCTAAATTTCTGGTTGTACAGCTAGGGCAAGAAGCTTTTATTTCACTAAATTCTATAATTGTATTTTCGGCTACACGTTTTATTGCATTTTCAACATCTCTCGAAATCATATTCCCATTTACGGTATAGCTTACATCTGCTTTATCTATTCTGGCTTTAAACTTATATTGCTTTATATAATAAGGGTAACTATATAAAGAACCCGGAAAAATAACTTTTAAAGAGACTTGTGCCAAAATATTCATTCTTGGGGCTTCGGTAGTTAATATATGTCCTATTCTGGCTACAGGTACAGGTACATCTTCTGCATTAAAATAGAGCGTTTTAATAATTTTATTTGTTTTCTTATTTATTATTGCTAACCTCATAGGTTTATCTAAGGTATAAGGCATTACCAATACTGTAAGTGTATCTCCAACTATTTCCGGATTACTTATTTTTAGAGTTTTATAATCAAGACTTTTAACTATAATATCTTTTGGTTTAAAAGCAGCACTATATATCTGAATTACATTGTTGGCAGTAGAAAAAAGCAATAAGGTATCTTTTCTTGCACACCATTTGTTACATACATAAATACTGTCGTTGCTTGCAAAACAAGAAACGAAGTATAATAATGAAGCCATAAAAAGTATAAAATGTTTCATGTGCTAAATATTTTACAGTTTAAAAATTGTCTGTTTCAATTATAAATATATACTTTGAAGCTATTATTTGTGAATAGCAAATTTTATCACAATATAGGCAAGAATAATTAATAAAAGAACCGTAGCAATAGCAATTAAATTAAATTTATCAGCATTAATAGTTCTTCTACCTCTTTTGGTTTTTCTTAGCGATTTTTTTAAGCGTTTATTTAGTTTATTTATAGTTGTTTGAGCTTCATTTGTTTCTATCGTTTTTAATCCTTCAATAGCATCTGCTTCCATACTTTGTTCGTCAAGCCACAATTCAATATCGTGTTGCTCGGTGGCACTTAGCTTGCCTTTCAGATACAACATCATTTTATCTTGGCTCAAATCTGTACTGGCAGATTTAGCGAAAATATCTTCTAATATTATTTTGTTATGTTTATTCATTAGTGTTGCTTACTCAATTTTTTTAGTAGTGAAGCCTTTAAATTACGTTTGCCATTCTGAATATAACTTTTTACTTGCATAAAGGTAAAGCCTGTTTGTTCTATTATTTGTTCGTAACTGTATCTATTTAAATAAAATAATTCTATTGTTGTTCTTTGTTCTTGCGTTAATTCGGTTAGTGCTATATCTAATTGTTGTATAGAGTATTCCTGTTTTAATAGCTCCTCTTTTTCAGTATCAACTTCAGGTATGTAAGCAAGCACAGCATCATCTGTATTGTGTATTCTATCTCTTAATTCCTGCAAACAATAATTACGCATTAATATATATAGCCAGCCTTTAAAATTCTTAATATCTTCTTTAGGGAAATGGGTGAGTGCTTTAAGAAATATTTGTTGTACGGCATCTTCGGCAAGTGTTTTATCTTTTAAATATTTTAAAGCTACCCCAAATAATAAGGTAGTATATCTATGTAGCAATATTCCCAGATAAGTATTGTCTGTAGCCCGTTTATGGGCTAATAGCAGTTCCTCATCTGTAAGTTGGGAATATTGCATTGAATACTTTTATGGTTTTGTGGTACAAAATAAACTATCAACTATTTAATATATAGATGCAGACCTTCTTATTTTTCATAAAAAGGTTGAACTTATTTTTGAAACAACAATTCTTATCTCCTTTTTGCGTGTTCTAATGATTCAAAACAGGGAACATTTCTTCGCCTTTAGCTCTTAATCCTTTTGCATTAGCAATTGGTGCTTCCAATAAATCATCATTTATGGCTTGCATAGCCTCTGCTATAAATTCATTGATAGGTAAGCCACCGTGAGATTGCGATTTATCTTCACGTCTGTCATGTCCTAATTCGGTGTCAACTGCCGGTGGGGCAATTTCAAATACTTTTATATCTGTGTTTTTTAACTGAAAGCGTAAGGATAGCGTGAAAGAATGTATTGCAGCTTTGGTAGCACAATATACAGGCATAAAAGCTATAGGCACAAATGCTAAGCCCGATGATATATTTATGATAGCTCCATTCTTTTTGTCTTTTAAATGTGCTGTAAATAAAGAAGCCAGGTGAACCGGAGCAACGAAATTGGTAGTTACTTCATTATTTAATTTTTCTAAATCTATTGGTTTGTGCAAGTCTGCTGCATATTGCACACCGGCATTATTAATTAATATATTTAAGTTAGGATAATTTTCTATAGCCCACACACATAAATCTTCTCTTTGTTTTGCATCAGCAATATCGCACACTTTGGTAATAATGCCCTGGTATTCGTTTTTTATTGCATTTAATCTATCTTCCCTTCTGCCGCATATTATTACTGTATTATTATTTTTAAGAAATTCTAAAGCGAAAGCATTGCCTATACCGGAAGTTGCACCGGTTATTAATATAGTATTTTCAGATAGTTGCATGTTGGGGTGTTTACGTAAATTGAAATCAAAAGTATTTAATTTATACGAAAAAGTGAAGTGAATTTTTTATTTGAAAAGTATATATTTGATAATTATTTTCTATAATTTATCAAAGTGCAAACTAAAATAATCTTTTTACAATCTTTACTGCTGTCTCCTATAAAACATGCACAAAATAAGCCTCATAAAGACATATAAAAGATTGAATAGTGGGGTGGTTTTTGGAATATTATTTTGTTTGTTTGTAAAAACACTAACAAAAGCGAACTAAATTATTCCAGCAAGGTATTTAATTCTTATAAACAAATTTCAATTACTTCTTTTAGATTATTGCTTAATTGGTAAAGGTTATTAGGTTCTGTATGAACACCCGATAAAGAAAGCACATAAGCAACATATACACCAGCTTCTTTGTCTCTTTCTCTTTATGCTATAAAATGATAATGTTGTATAAATTTCTTTCTATAAATAGGCTCTTCTATAGCATGTGTAAAATAGAAATTACATTAATCCTTTTCTTCATTTCATCCCAAGATGAAAACCTCATCAAACCTTGCTCATACTTTTCCATTCTTTTTTCTAAAATGGTTTCCTATGTCTTGTCCTGAAATAGGTTGACACGCAAAAGCGTGTTTATGGAAAAAAATATCAAAATAGCTAAAAGAGGTTCACCGTATAAATACGAGTCTTCCTTAAAGAGAAAAATCCTTCAGGAGTTATATTCTG
>CAIWXG010000460.1 GCA_903916555.1 uncultured Bacteroidota bacterium | reverse complement strand
ATTTCTTCTTTATCAACTATCTTTTCCTCAGTTACTTCTGCTTTCGTTTCAGTTATTTCACTTTCGTTTTCTTCGGTAGTATTTTCTTCTGTTTCGTTAAAAACAAGTAGGTTTTTTTCTTTTAGTAATTCATACCATTTAAGCATTTTTTTCATATCACTTACATATACTCTTTCTTGGTCGAATTCTGAAAATATGTTTGTAAAATATGTTTTTATTTCTGCATTTGTTGCTGTCTTTACATTTACCGGAACTATTGTAGTTTCATTTTCTAACATTTTTTGAAACACAATTTGAAGTCTTACATTATCTCCGGTTGTGTAAACTTCTATACTGTCTAATGGGGTAACATTATGTTTTCTTGCCGAAATAAACTTTGTTGTATTGTCTGATAAGCTTTTTACAATTGCGCCATCGCTTTTTGTTGTAAGTAATTGATATAAGCCACTAAGACCTGTTACTGCTACTAATTCTTTATATTTCATGTTTATTATTTATTACTAACTCGCAAAAATAGCTTTTTTATGCAATAAAACTATTTTTCTATTTTTATTAGATAATGCTATAACTATTTATATTTATTTTATTTAAAACAATCTTTAACTTTTAATTTTTAAAAAAGTATTCTTTGGTATAAAAATTTTGTTATTTTTGATTTTAATTAATTATTATACTATTATGAAGAGTCTTTTATTTTTAATTTTATGTATATTTTGTTTTAGTTATTCTTATTCTCAGTTAAAGCCAACTGCAGAGGTACTTGCAGAAAAACAATGGTTAAAAGCACAAATTAATATTCTTACCTCTAATACTATGCATGGGCGTGGTTATGTAAAAAACGGTAAAGATTATGCTTCAGCATTTATACAAAAGAAATTTAAGGAATTTAAATTAAAACCTGTTAATAAAAACGGTTCTTATGTGCAAGCCTATTCATGCCCTATAAATACGTTTCCGGGCACTATGAAATTATCTCTTAACGGTACAGAGCTAAAGCCCGGTGAAGATTATATTATAGACCCTGCTGCATCTGGTATTAAATTAGAGAATGCTAAGGTTGAAGATTTTGATGTAGAAGAAGTAAAAGATTTAGTTGATTGGCAAAATGCTTTAGTTAAGTGTGATACAACAGGAGCTACCGTTTACAAATTTGTAAATTTAGATATTGCTTTAAAAAACATGAATATTAAAAGAGATAGGATAGGATTTAATTTACCTAAAGGTGCTTTTATTGTTCCTATGACAGAGAAGTTAACTTGGTCGGTTTCGAGAGATACTTGCCCTTCTACAGTTTTCTATGTTAAAGAAACGGCTATACCTAGAAAATTTAAAACAGTTGATGCTGATGTAACTGCAGTTTTAAATAGAAAAGTACGTAACGAAAATGTAGTAGGCTATATTGAAGGGTCTTTATTAAAAGACAGTTTTTTTGTTTTTACTGCCCATTACGACCATTTGGGCATGATGGGTGATACCACCATGTTTCCGGGTGCCAGCGATAATGCGAGTGGGGTGGCTACTATGCTTTATTTGGCAAATTATTTTTCAACACATGTACCTAGATATTCAGTTTTGTTTATTGCCTTTAGTGGTGAGGAGCCCGGTTTGCGTGGTTCTACTTTTTATGTAGCTAATCCACTAATCCCCTTGAATAAAATGTTTTTTCTTACGAATATAGATATTATGGGTGATGCATCTGACGGTATTACTGTAGTTAATGCTACTGAATTTCCTACACAATTTCAGCTTTTACAAGATTTTAATTCAAAATATAACTATGTGCCTGTAATTAAAAGTAGAGGTAAAGCTGCCAATAGCGACCATTCTCCATTTACGGAAGCAGGGGTAAAATCGTTCTTTATTTATTCTAATGGGGGTAAAGGTTATTATCATGATGTATATGATAAAGTAAATGAGGTAACATTAAACCATGTAGATGGGGTGATACAATTATTGATAGATTTTGTTAGAAACTACAATTAATTTCTATTGAATTATCAGATTATCTTTTTTATTTTCTAACTGTTGTATTTTATTATAATTATTGTATTTTTGTCATTATAATTTTTCAATAAAATAATATGTCAAAATATATATCGCTTATTTTTTTATCTTTTATTTGTATTTGTGCATTTTTTTCATGTACTAAAAGTACTCCTTTGCATCCATTACCTGCAAATTACAGGTTATATAGCTTTAGCAAATTGCATCAATTAAACACTCAAAGAAGTTATACCGATAAATATACCTTTAGTTATAATACTAATAATCAAGTTTCTCAAATTGTATTTACTAGTAACGATACTTCAATTCCGAATCAGGTTATTTATTTTAATTATTCTCACGATAGTATTTATAAGAGTGTTTATGGTGTAAATAATTCTCATAAAATAGATAGTGCAATTTTCATTTTTAATTCCTATAATCAAATTACTGAAAGTTACGAACCTTATGATACCATGCATTATTCTTATTTCGGTAAATTGCTTACAAAAGAATCTTATTTAAGTTTTAGCCCTTATTACGATGGTATTTCTACTTTATATTATTCTGCAAATGGCGACTTTTATAAAAGTGCATCACAAGTTAGTAATGACAGTACTTTAGTTTTTAATTTTTATACTGATTTTAATAGAACAGGTGATTATTTACAACTGAATGCTTTTTGCAGATACGGTTATAATTTTTATCAAAATGACCATCTTGTTAAGCACATGAACAGTTCGGGCTATACTACCGATGTTACTTATGTGATCGATGCGGATAATAAAATTACCCAAACAAATGCTACTGTTGTAGATTCTATTGGCGATGTTTATACTGCACAGTATAATTTACAGTACATCACTTTTTAGTACTTTTCTTACTTGCATTTTATTTACTTATACTATTATTTAAAAGCCTAATAATAATTTTACTAATTTTGTTTTTATAAATTAGGTAAACTAATTTGTATAAAACATTTTATGGACAGCATTATTAATAAAGTTGCACAGAGCGAATTAATAACTATTGATTTAGCCGACTATATACCTAATATTGATTTATTTGCTTCTTTCGATATTAAAGATTTTTTGTTTAAAGAATTAATTCTTAAAGAAAAGGATTTTAGATTAGCCCTATCTAATTTTGATTGGAATCAATATACCGGTAAATATGTTTCAGTTTATTGTTCAACAGATGCAATTATTCCGGTATGGGCTTATATGCTTGTTTCTTCTTGTGTTACTCTGTATGCTAAATCTGTTTTTTTAGGTACTAAAGAAGAACATTTTAAGTACGTGTTTATCAATAACATCTATACTATAAGCACCAATGAATATTTAGATAAAAAGGTAGTTATTAAGGGTTGCGGTGAAATCCATATTCCAGAATATGCTTTTTTGGAAATAACTACTCTTTTAATGCCGCTTGTTAAATCACTTATGTACGGCGAGCCATGTAGTACTGTGCCTATTTATAAAAAGTCTAAAATTGTTTAATTTCTTTTTCATGTTTCATTTTAGGCTTAGAATACTATTCTTTCTTTTTTTATTTACGAATAGTTTATTATTGTTTGCTCAAAATAGAGATACTACTGTTTTAGATGTACATAAGGATACCAAAGGAAATACGGTATCTACTATTAGGTATTATGTAGGCACAAAAAAGATTACTGAAACAATTATCAAAGCTTCTTTTGAGAATAAGTGGTTGAATAGACCTATAAACCCGGATACCTTAAACAAAGATTCTGTTCTTATTATTGTAAATAAACTTAATTATAATCTGGAGGTTTACTATAGAAAGAATATAATTAGAAAATATAAAGCTGTTTTTGGACCTAAGCCTAATGAAGATAAAATAAAAGAAGGAGATAGGCATACGCCTGAAGGCTGGTTTGCTGTTACCAGTAAAAATCCCAATTCTCATTACGATAAGTTTATTGGTATTAATTATCCGAATGATTCTATTAAAGCAAAATTTGCAGAGCTAAAGAGTAAAGGTTTATTAGCACCAAATATAAAAATGGGTGCTAATATTGGTATTCACGGTATCTGGAAAAAAGGAGATGATTTAATAGAAAAGCGGGTAGGCTGGACAGACGGTTGTATAGCCTTAAAAAATAAAGACATTGATGAATTGTTTCAATTTGTAGGTATTGGAACAAGAGTATTTATAAGAAAATAGTTTGTTGTTTAGCAATGTTCATCTTTACAGGGTAGCTCAATACTCTCTAATTCTATTGTGGCATGGTTAATATTATTGTGTAGTAATTCATGTTTTATTTCTTGTATTAATTTTATCTTTTCTTCAAAATTTAATGCTTCATTTAATCTTACATGTGCTGTTAAAGCGTTTTCGGTAGTGCTTATAGCCCAAATATGCAAGTGATGTAAATTTTCAACTCCATTAAAATCAGTAATTATTTTTTCTATTTTTTCAAATACTAAATGAGATGGCACAGCATCTAAAGACATTTTAAGACTATTGGTTAGTAATTGCCAAGTTCCTATTAATATTACTATAAGTATTGCTATGCTTATAGCACCATCTATCCAGTAATAATTTGTGTAGCTAATAATTATTCCGGCTATTACTACACCTAAAGATACCAATGCATCTATAAGTAAATGCAAGTAAGCACCCTTTGTATTTATATCGTGTTCTTTATCTTTAAAAAACAAAAGGGCAGAGAGTAGATTTATTACTATACCTACTGCAGCTACATAAGCTACAGTACCTCCATTTATAGGTTGTGGGTGAATGAGTCTATTTACAGACTCATAGCCAAAAATGCCTATTGTTATTAGTAATACTATTGCATTTACTAAGGCTGCTAATATTGTCGTTTTTTTGTAGCCATACGTAAATGAGTTATTTCTCTTTTTCTTTGCTAATTTAAATGCAAGTAATGATAATGCTAAGCTTGCCACATCGCTTAGATTATGGCCTGCATCTGCTAACATTGCCATTGAATGCGTGAGTATGCCTGTAAAAAACTGTACTAGAACATATGTCGCGTTTAGTATTATGCCTATTATAAAGGCATTGTTTATTACTTTATCATTACCATGATTATGGTGGTGATGACCATCTTCTGTATGTGTATGCATTTTTTTGTTTTATTGTTGTACTTTGTTACTTGGTTTGCTTTCGTTCCACAGCCTGTCTAATGCTGTTACTATGTAGGTGCAATGTTTGCAAGATTTTATATCATTATCAATATACGTAGTACTTTGTTGTAACGATATTATTCTGTCTGTTCTTTCTATGTTTACTTCTTCATTTTGTAAAAACCTGTAAACTGCATATTTTATTGGTTCGTTTTTAGGATTGTATTCTTCCCAATGTAAATTATTTTCTTTTTTGTTTTCTGTCAATTTGAGTACAGGAGCATTAGGTGGTATACTATCAATCCAGTTCATTACCGGTGGGAATGCAGGGTATTTTGTATAGCTATTGTTTAAGCTATCTTTTATGGGTTTACCTAATTTATCTAAGCTTATGGCACTATAGAAAGAGAAACCTGTATTTTTGGTGTTTTTTCTTATGTCTTTTATTTGTTGTAAAAGTTCGTTTAAATCAAAATCACTTTTGCTGTTGCTTACTTGGTATGCCCCTAAGCCATAAAATATTTGTCTGTTATAGCAATGCGATTGCCACCAAGGTAATAGTACAGTAAAAGACGCTGCTTTGTTTTTATGAGACCAATATAATTGAGGCATCAGATAATCTATCCATCCGTTTTTAAGCCAGGTTATCACATCAGCATAAAGGTCATCGTAGCAAGTTTGTCCTGCTCTTGTTTCAGAACCTTGTAATGTATCTTTCGATTTATTGCGCCATACGCCAAAAGGGCTGATACCGAATTTTAGGTATGGTTTTTCTTTTTTCATATCTACGCTTAGTTCCTTAATAAATTTATTTACATTTTCTCTTCTCCATGTATCTTTGTCTATACCTTTACCATATTTAAGATAGCTTTTCTTGTCACCAAAATTTATTTTACCTATTCTATAAGGGTAAAAATAGTCGTCAAGATGAATTGCATCTATGTCGTATCGTTTCACAACGTCCATAATTACATCATTTACATAGTTTCTTACTTCGGGTATTCCCGGGTCTAAGTAAGATTTGTCTCCATAGTTTATTATCCAATCCTTATGTTTTTTTGTAACATGGTTACTAGGGTTTGGGTTTGCTTTGCAGTTTACCAATGCTCTAAAAGGATTAAACCAAGCGTGAAACTCCATATTACGTTTATGGGTTTCTTCTATCATAAATTCTAATGGGTCGTAATAAGGTATTGGTGGCGAACCTTGAGTACCGGTTAAATATTGACACCAAGGTTCTTTGCTTGATGGGTAACAAGCATCGCAGCTTGGTCTTACCTGCACTATTACTGTATTGCAACCTATATCTTTTAGTTTATCTAATCTTAATATAAACTGTTCTTTTTGTTCTGTTGAAGAAAGAGTCTTAGATGATGGCCAATCAATATTCGCAACAGTTGCTATCCAAGCGGCACGCAATTCTCTTTTTAGTGGTTGTGCATAAGTAATGTTATAGCCAATAATTACACATAATAATACTATTAATTTTTTCAAATGACTTGTATATATGTGCAAATTTAAGCCTTATTTTAATCCAAAATCTATTAATTTTTTTATTCTTATATTGATTGTTCCACCTGAAACAGTTGGTGTTTTTTAATGATTCTTTTTTGTTCCACGTGGAACAATGCAAGTTTTGATGTTAGTGTTAGACTGTTCCACGTGGAACATTAGGATGCTCTATAAGCATATTTGTTTATTAGCTTATTGGTTTTCTATTATGGTGTATATTTGCGTATTATGTTTTTAGAATACGATGTTATAGTTGTGGGTGCCGGACATGCGGGATGTGAAGCTGCTGCTGCTGCTGCCAATATGGGTTCAAAAGTATTATTGCTTACTATGAATATGCAGAACATTGCACAAATGAGTTGCAATCCGGCAATGGGTGGAATAGCAAAAGGACAGATAGTGAGGGAGATAGACGCAATGGGGGGGTATAGTGGCATAGTAAGCGATAAGTCAACAATACAATTTAGAATGCTAAATCGTTCTAAGGGGCCTGGTATGTGGAGCCCAAGAACGCAAAATGACAGGATGTTATTTGCACAGACATGGCGTGAAATGCTAGAACAAACGCTTAATGTAGATTTCTTTCAAGATATGGTGCAAGGACTAATTGTTTCACGTGGAACAATTAAGGGTGTAAAAACAAGTATGGGGCATGAAATTAAAGCTAAAAGTGTGGTGCTTACTAATGGCACTTTCCTTAATGGTGTAATACACATTGGCGAAAAACAATTTGGAGGTGGTAGAATAGCCGAAAAAGCAGCAACAGGAATAACAGAACAATTGGTGGAACTTGGTTTTGAAACAGCAAGATTAAAAACAGGTACACCCCCAAGAGTAGATGGCAGAAGCCTTGATTATTCTAAAATGGAAATTCAAGATGGCGATGATGAAGTGGTTGGCTTTTCCTATTTGCCAAAAGAAAAAATTAAACCGGAAACACAACGCTGCTGTTGGATAACTTATACCAGCCCCGAAGTACACGAAATTCTTAAAACCGGCTTTGAGCAATCTCCCATGTATCAAGGAAGAATTAAGGGTAGCGGCCCTCGTTATTGCCCAAGTATAGAAGATAAAATAAACAGATTTGCAGAACGAGAAAGGCATCAGCTATTTGTAGAGCCGGAAGGATGGAATACAGTAGAAATATACGTGAACGGTTTTAGTACATCGTTACCCGAAAAGGTACAGTTTGATGCTTTAAGAAAAGTTCCTGGTTTTGAAAATTGTAAGTTCTTTAGACCGGGTTATGCAATAGAATACGATTACTTTCCACCTACACAGCTTACATTTACACTGGAGACAAAACTGATAAAAAACTTGTTCTTTGCCGGACAAATAAATGGCACAACCGGATATGAAGAAGCAGCTTGCCAAGGACTTATGGCAGGCATTAATGCACACAGAAGCATAAACGATTTATCGCCAATAGTATTAAGCAGAAGCGATGCCTATATTGGTGTATTGATAGATGACCTTATAAATAAAGGTACCGATGAACCTTATAGAATGTTTACCAGTAGGGCAGAGTATCGCACCTTATTAAGACAAGATAATGCCGATATAAGACTTACACAATTAGCCAATAATATAGGGTTGGCATCAGAAGAAAGACTAAATTTGGTAAACGAAAAACAACACCAAGTTGCAGAGGTGAAAAAGATTTTAGCCGAATTCAGCATTGATAAAACCTACAATCATTTTTTAGAAGAATCTAATTCTTCACTATTAACAGATAAAGTAAGAGCAATAAAACTATTATTGAGACCGGGAATAGGCATTAAAGAAATGATAAACGCTATTCCTGAGTTGGCTGATAAAATTGGTACAAAAGACCCATTGGTTTTAGAGCAGGTAGAGATACAGGTAAAATACGATGTCTATATAGAAAAAGAACAGGAATTGGTAAAGAAAATGGCAGGCTTAGAAGACTTGTTGATACCCGAGAATTTTAATTATGAAAAGCTTCATGCAATATCTAATGAAGCCAGACAAAAATTTATTAAAATAAAGCCACGAACAATAGGGCAGGCAGGTAGAATAAGTGGTGTGAACCCAAGCGATGTGCAAATACTTATGGTATATATGGGTAGGTAAAAATACTTTTAGCTTAGCAAATTTTGCAGACCCTAATTACTATAAATGGAAAAAAACGCAGCAATTATTCATTATTGTCAATATCAAGAAAGATGCCATTACGAGGTTAAAAACAAGCTTTATGAATTAGGTTTTAATACAAGCCAAGTAAATGAACAGATAGCAGAATTGATAGAAACAGATTTATTGAATGAAGAACGTTTTTCAAGGGCATTTGCCAAGGGTAGGTTTAGATTGAAAAAGTGGGGTAGGGTGAAGATAAAGCAACATTTACGGCAACGCAAAATATCTGATTACTGTATAAAAAAAGCATTCACCGAAATTGATGATACTGAATACGAAACAACCCTATGTTATTTGGCACAAAAAAAGCAAGAGGAGCTAAGCAAAGAAAAAAACTTAATGATATTGAAGGGCAAAATCTATAATTATTTATTGCAAAAAGGGTATGAGAGTGATATTATCAATAATTGGCTAAAGGAGAACATAAAAACCAATAGTAGATAAACCTAAAAAACTATAAATTCGCACTATTAAATAAAACGAAGATGGTACAGAAAATTACTGCCGGTGTAAGCATAAAAGTAGAGTCTTTTTATTTACAAGAACAATCGAACCCAATAAATAGCGAATATTTTTTTGCTTACAGAATAACAATGGAAAACCTTACTAATATGCCTGTAAAATTATTAAGCAGGTATTGGAATATTATAGATAGTAACGGAACTAAAAGAATAGTAGAAGGAGAGGGCGTTATAGGGCAACAACCTGTTTTGCAAGCTAACGACAGCTACCAATATACATCGGCATGTAATTTAAGAACTGAATTGGGTAAAATGTTTGGCAACTATATCTTCTTAAATTTATACGATAAAAGCACTTTTGAAGTTACCATACCCGAGTTTGCACTTATTGCACCCGCAAAATTAAATTAACTGTTTTAAAGGGGCATTTATGATTTACGAATGCTTTTAATTCCGCATTTTTATTTAATATTGTATAAATTAACAATTTGCACCGTAAGTTTATTTATACACTTTTATTTACAATCACCTTTTGTTTATTTATAAATAAAGTAGAAGGGCAGTCCAATAAACTTTTGGATACTGCCAAGCAGCAAAATATTATTATTTCGCAAAATAAATTTATTAATAACCTTTTTCAACATGCTTATAATTCAGTAAAAAAGAATCCGGAAATAAAACCTGATTTTAGTGTTATAAGTGGTAAAAGTGAAAAACCTTACATACCGTATCAAGGTAAAATTATTAGACATATTTTTATTGAAGTGCTTAATTTTGACAGGTCTTTTAGCGATACATCAAAAAGAGATAACTCAATAGAAGGTAAATTAGGTAAACTATTTCATACAAAATCTCATCCGTTTGTAATAAAAGACAATTTGTTTTTTAAAGAAAATACCCCTCTAAATGCCTTTATTTTAGCCGATAATGAACGCTTTATGCGTACGGTAGAATACATAGCCGATTCTAGAATTCTGATACATACTATTAAAAATAACCCTGACTCGGTAGATATTTATGTTTATACTAAAGACCTGTTTAGTATTGCCGGTGGTTTGGGTTCTAATGGACTGAACCATATAAATACTAATATTTTTGAGACGAATCTTGCAGGTATGGGGCAAAGGGTAGAATTAAGTAGTTTATACGACTATAATAGAACACCGGAAATGGGTAAAGGTATTTTATACCGAAAAGATAATTTATTTCATACTTTTATAGATGCAACAATTGGTTATAGTAGCATGCTCGGCAATGGCTTAACCGGTAAGGAAGAAACTACAAGCTATTTTACATTAATCAGGAATCTGGTATCTCCTTATTTTAAATTAGCGGGTGGCTTAACAATAAGTCATAATCAGGCATATAATTTATACCATGCAGCACCTGATAGTAACTTTCTTGCTTATCAATACAATCTTTTTGATGCTTGGATGGGTTATAATATTGCTATTAAAAAACTAACCTCGTCTATAAATGGTATTAGAGACCGTAGATTTATAGCATTAAGGTATTTTAACAGAGACTATTTAAATGTACCACACCAAATAAAATCGTTTAATCCTATTTATAATTCTACAAGTTTATTATTAGCACAAATAACATTTTTTAGCCAAAACTATTATAAAGCACAGTATGTATATGGTTTTGGAACTACCGAAGACCTACCGTACGGTTATAATATAGCTGTAACAACGGGCTTACAAAGGCAATTGAATTTAGTACGACCTTATGCGGGTACAAGCATATCGGATTATATTACTAGCAAAGAAGGAGATTTTATACAATACTATTTACGAGCCGGTGGCTTTTTAAATAATAATAAGCTGCAAGACAATAGTTTCTTATTTGGTTTTACCGGCATAAGTCGTTTATTATTTATAAATAGCACTAAAATAAGGCAGTATCTAACTATTAATTATACTCAACTAAGTAATAGGCTTATTTATGCACCCTTAAGAATTGATAATTATTATGGTATTAGAGGGTTCCTTTCAGATTCTGTGTATGGGGCAAGGAGAATAAGTGTGCAATCTGAAACAGCTTTTTATTTAAATTTTAAATTTCACGGTTTTCGTTTTGCACCCTTTGCTTATGGCGATGTTGCTATTGTTACACCGGAATTTCAGCAGTTTAGTGATTCAAAAATATATGCCAGTTTAGGCGGCGGATTACGAGCAAGGAACGAAAACTTGGTTTTTGAAACAATAGAATTGCGAGCCTACTTTTTTCCGGTAGCACCAAATAATATGAAAGGGTTTAAACTAATTTTAAATACAAATATTCGTTATAGATTTTCAAGCAATTTTATTACACCACCTGATATTATTCAATTGAATTCGCAATAAAATAATAATATTCTATTTTTGTTTTAAGAATAAAGAATGCAGCTAAAAGACAACAGTAAAATCGGAAAGCGTTTAAAGTCTAATATAGCAATATTTATACTTTATTGGCTGTTAGCTTTTGTCATCTATCTACCTGCGAGGAATGCCGGCTGTGTGGGTGATTTCTTTGAGTGGTATGAAAAAATAAAGACCTTAGATTTTGTATCCTACATCAATTGGAATATTTCTGAAATGGCTGAGTTATATCAATTTACTCAATTGGTTACCTACTGTATTTATCGCCTATTTGATGTAGCTCCTTTACCTTGGCATTTGCTGCATGTAACAATTCATGTTTTTAATTGTTTTTTGTTATATAGGATATGCAAAAAATTATTTATTGATTCCGGCATTAAATATTCTTTTGAAGCTGCCTTTTTGGGTGCATTGTTGTTTTTAATATCGCCACAAGTATCCGAAGCTGTTATTTATAAACCTGCTTTTCATTTTTTACTGGCATTTACTTTTATTTTAGTAATTATTAGTTGCTTACAACATTATCTAAATACAAAAAAGGTACTTTATGCTTGGGTAGCAGGTATTGTGTATCTTCTTTCAACACATTCTTTAGAATTATTTTTACTAACACCTATGTTTGTTATTTGTATAGGTATCTATTATTACCTTCTTTATAAACAAAGAGCAGACTTAAAACGCATCTTTTTAGGCTTCCTGCTACCGGAAATAATAGCTATAGGTTTGTATTTTCTTTGGTTACGGCTGGCTTTCCCTAATAAGATACCACATAATGCAAGCTTATTTACATTGGCAGACTTTGCAGGTAAAAGTGGGAAATATATTTTTCACATTCTATTTTTTGGCAGATATTTTGAACCCGGAATTAAGAATAATGTATATACTTTTTTAGACTCTAAATTAGCTGTAAATGCTTTTTATTTTCTCTTCATTTTTTTAATTGTATTTACATTTTTTAGATATAAACACTTAAAGCAAGCAACTAAATTGAAAATCTTGCTGCTATTTTGTTGTTTAATACCAATGACCATATTGAGCATGAATTGGTTTCCTAATCTGTTATTAATAGTTACAGATAGATACCCTTATGTTTTGGTAGCTTTTCTTTTTATGTTATTAGTACTATTTATTGTTCAAATTCCGAATAGGGTTGTTAGTTATACGATTCTAATTATTTATGCATTAGTAAATATATATTTTACAATAAAAGTGAATTTATATTGGCGGCAATCAAGTATAATAATGAATACGATGGAAAAGACATTTCCTGAGCCGGGAAATAAGATAATCTTAATTCTTAATGAGCCTTATTGTTTAAATGGAGCCATTATATTTAGGGCAATGCCTAATTGCGAGTTTGTTGGTTTTTATAATCTGTATCACGAAAAAAAGATACTCAATACCGCTTACGACATTGCCGCCTATAACATGGTTACTGCCAACGATGGCGCACATGTAAATGTATTGAATGATACGACTGTAGAGGTTACTCTCAATCAATGGGGTACTTGGTGGTGGTACGATTACCAAGGCTGTACAAGCAGGGAAACAAAAGATTATAAATTAGATATGGTTGACGCAGGTCATAGATATAGGTTAATACTAAAACACGATGCAAAAGAATATTTACTACTATACCAAAATAATAAACAATTTAAAACCGTAAATTGGGATTTAAAAAATACGGTCCAATATTAATACTGCTGTTTTATACAAATAATACTTTATTTGCGTTATTTTGCTTTATCACTTTATTTAAATGATAGCTATGGCTAAAAGTTTGTTTATTATATTGTTCTCCTTTTGTTTTCTTTTCTCTAAGGCAAAAGAGAATAGCTATGTTTCGCCTGATTATAGTTTGATAAAGAAACTTACTAAAGATAAAAATTCAGAATATTATTATCCTCTTTTGTTTAGTAGATACCAAAAAATGGATACTACCTTAAAAGCAAACGACTATAAAATGCTCTATTATGGTTATTTTTTTCAGAGTAGTTATATAGAACAAGGCAGTAGTGCATTTTATAACGATTCTATAAGGCAAATAATGCATAAAGACCAACTAACACAACAAGAATGGAAAAAGCTGATTTATTTGGTAAACAATTATATGCAAACAGCCCCTTTCGACCTACAGAAAGTGAAGTTATTGTTTGTGGCGTATCACAATATAAATGACGAATACAATGCATCTTTATACAGAACACGGCTTGAAATGCTAATAAAAACAATCTTAGCAACCGGAGATGGCAAAACAGAAAAGTCTGCATTCCATGTGTTGCAAGTAGGCGATGAGTATGCCATTGTTTCTATCTTGGGTTTCGATTTTACCGGCGAAGAGGTTACAACAGAAAATAAATGCGACTTTTTAAAGGTTGCAAATAATATGGATGGCTTAAAAGGAATCTATTTTGATGTAAATCAAATAATAGTACAGCTAAAACAAATGATGAAGGTAGATTGAGAGTGGTTGGAAAGAATCAATCATCTGGGTTGCTGGATTCACCATAAACAATATTTGTTTATGAAAACAGTTACAAAGGCAAAAAACTAGCGATAAATGCTGAAACTTTAAAAAATATAGAAACGGAAATACAAAATTATTTAACTAATAAACAACCAAATGTGTTAATAAAAACAGAAGAATTATCTACAATTTTTTCTATTCTAATCAATAAACTCTACGAAGGAGAAATTACAGAAATAATGATAGAAGGGGATAATTATTGGAATATTTCAACATCAGATTGGTTTGAAATTCCAGCAAAAGAACCTGTTTTAGGTTCATTAATGGATGATTGGGAGAACTTACAAAAAGTAATGAAGGGAGAGCAAATTGCTTCTTTTCTTGATTACGATAGATTTGCATCAATCATAAGAATGATTAGTGAAATAATAATTCCAACCAAACATAAAACGTTAGACTGTGGCAACTCCGTTCTTCCAGATTTTCCACTGGGAATCGGGAAGTGAGAATGAAACTCCTACTATCCTACCTTTTAAGAATATCAAATAGTTCTGTATGTATATATAATGTCTCTTTCCAAACCTTTTTTGATTGCAATATTCCTAATTTTTCAAACTCTCCTGGT
>CAIWXG010000459.1 GCA_903916555.1 uncultured Bacteroidota bacterium | reverse complement strand
TTAATATCTGCATCAAATGTTTTAAAAGTACCACGAATGTGCGAAATCATCAAGTGACTTACTTTAAATCCTATTTCACTGTGTGTCTTATCAATAGACCATTTTGTTTCTTTTGTCATTTTATTGTTTTTAGATTTGTTATAAATTTTTTATATTATTATTATGATGATGATGATTAAGCTACAGCCAATACAGGTATATCTATGAAATACTTAGTTTGGGTATGTTGAATATTATTTATTTTAAGGTAACTAAATTCTCTTGCTAATTTAGCCTGTAGTAGTCCTAATTGCTCTTCTTGTATGCCTTCTAATAACAAAATATCATTGCCTGTAAGCAAGGCAAATTTTTGTTTCATTTTTCCTTTTTGTTCATAATTGTTTCCAGTTATTTTTGATATGTTTTGCATGTTATATTTTTGTTTGTGAAGTAATTATCACATTGCAAATATCCGACCGATACCAACCAATATTGTTACAGAACTATATATAAAAGTTACAACATTCACGCATTGTAATAAATAAAAAATGCGATTATATTTTGGCAAAATATAATCGCATAATATGAAATGAGACAATACAACATATAATATTTCTTACATAATCAAACTATTTGTATGCAAAATATCATGCGCCCTTTCTATTTCCTCCTCAGTTTCATGAGCAATTAAAAGGAGTTTCCCTATATCCAACAAATGCTCAAAATGCATTCCGAATTCTTCCTTTATATCATCAACAGTAAGAAGTGCCGTAATACCACCAACTAATAAACCCACATCAAAACCGGCAATAGCCCCCACTAAAGCACCTGCACCAAACAAGATGCCAAGACCCGGTATTAAAAACAAACCCGCTCCGCTTAGTAAACCAACTATACTACCCAAGATAGCCACTGTAGCTATACTATTTATTTTTATAGGGTCTTTGGTAATAATCTGAATTTTATTATTCTGATCCGGATAATTTTCTATTATTTCTTCGCCTGCCTTGCCCAATAGGGATAGATGCTTTATTTCGAAACCGTTTTTTTTTAGGTTTAATATTGCTGTTAGAGCATCTTCGTGATTTTGATAAACTCCAATTACATTATTCATGGTAAATAATTTTATTATTATGAAATTCAAATCCTTTGTATAGTGTAATTACTGAACAATTACTTTATCAACCTTATGTTTGTATTATGTACAATAAGGTACTATGCATCTTATTCATACAACCTAAAAACAAATAGATAAACACCAATTAATAAGTGGAATTAAACAATTTCGCATAAGGGTTGCATTTTTTATTAACATTGCATTATAGTTTCATTTCTATTTTTCATGTTTAATTAGTATAAATATTATTTTATTTATCATTAAAATATTCCGTATCTTTTTTGTGGTTACATTTTTTTAAGATAACCGAAAAGCCCATTGCTTTCGTTGTTTGGCCCGGCAGTAAAATATAAGTGATTAGGGTCGGCTGGGAATACATTGCAAAATTTGATAGCCCATAAGCCAGAGATCGTTAATACCGCACCATTTGAAATCAGTTGCCCCTGATAAGCCCCGTTTGCATCATAAACACAAATATGCCCGTCTCCGAAATTGCCTATTAGAATTGCATTTGCCACCTGACCAAATGCGGCAGATGTTTGGGTAATACCCCAAGGGGAATTTAGCATACCTTGTGACGTAAAACGCTTTAAAAATATGCCTGATGTTGTAAAAACATTAACATAACCATGCCCTATCCCTGCATTGTCGTTGTGATTTAAAGGTGCCATTTGTTGGGCATAAGTTACATAAAGTTTGCCACCAATATTTTCGATATTAAATGGTGCGTAACCTACCGGTATTGTAGTGTCTATAAAAGGTTTGGTAGTAATAAGGGTAAAATTCCTGTCATATACATCAATTTTTGCATTATGAAAGTCTGCAGCATAAATAAAATTTGCTCCGCTATCGGTTGCCATAGTAATCCCTTTATACACAGCCCCTGCTAAAGACCTATCGGCAACGGTTTTGCTTGATGCACCAGTAATAGCATTCCAAGCGGAAATTATCCCGTCTTCAGTAGCAAAAATATAAGAACTAGCACCATTACCGGGAATATAGAAGTCGTTGGTACTATTATAAACAACACCGGTAGGCGATGCCCCGTTTTGAATGATACCCAATGGGATATTTATGGGTGCTAAAAGCTGAGTGCCATTGTAGTCATAAATTACACAAGAACCTGTATGGTTAGCAGCTATCCAAAAATCGCCTGTAGTGCCAATCGCAATACCCCAAGCGTTACCTAATTTTGTATCGGTTCTTATAGCACTGAAACTATTTATATCTGCAACAAGGTTTACCTGTTTATAACCGTTAACAGCAGTTGTAGAAGTATCCTTTTTACTACACCCTGAATTAAGCATCAATATACCTGAAAAAATAAATAAGATACCTATTATAGATGCTTTTAGACACTTGCGGAATGTATTTGTCATATTATTTTGTTTTAAAATGAAATGTAAATTGTTTTTTATTTAAAATTACTTTTATTATGGGTTAACAGCCGTAACATCTATAGCCGAACGGGCTTCATCGGTCGTTTTTTCTAAATCCTTATCAAAAACATATAAATCATTACCGTTCATTTTTTCGCCACCTGCAATTTTTATTTTGTTTAATAAGTTCAATACCATTGTTTCTTCTTCCACCTGTTCTTTTACAAACCATTGCATAAAGTTCCAAGTCGCCCAGTCTTCTTCATCAAGACTCATTTTTACCAATTTGTAAATTTCTTGAGTGTTTTCAACTTCATGTTTAAAAATTGCTTGGAAACAATTATTAATGTTTTCCGGTTTTTCGGGTGGGGCCGGTATTGAAGTAATGTGTACTTCTGCACCTCTTTTTAATATATATTCCACTATTTTCATCATGTGGTTGCGTTCCTCTTCTGCATGCCTAAAAAGGAAATTTGCCACACCGACAAAGCCATAATTATCTGCCCATGCGCCATAAGATAAATAAATCTGTGAAGCATGTGCCTCATTTGTCATTTGCAAGTTTAAACCAGCAGCAATTGTTTTTGATAACCTATTCTTATTCATATATTTGTTGTTTTTAAAATGATTCTTTAATAATTGATTTTTTATTTATATTTAAATTTACAAGTTGTATCATTACTGCATCCATCATTAGCGGTGGACCACACAAATAAAATTTGGTATTTGCCCCATGGTAGTATGTATTTATAAATTCTTTGCTTATTTGTCCGTTTGCATATCCTTGAACTTTTTCGTCTGATAAAATATTGATAAAATTGGTACCCAGTAATTTTTTAAATTCTTCCCTGTTAATAATATCTGCACTGGTTTTATTGGCAAAAATGAGTTTGTTATTACCTATTTCGTTTTTTGAATGCAAGTAGCGGAAGATGGAAATAAATGGTGTTATTCCCGCCCCGCCTGCAATAAAAATACCTTCGCCCTTATAAGTAATTGCACCAAAAACATCGTTCAAAATCAATTCATCGTCTTTTTTTAGTTGTAACAATTCGTTGGTAACGCCTTTATGTGCAGGATATGTTTTAATAGTAAATTCAAGGTATCCCATGTTAGGTAGGCAGGTGAACATAAATGGTCTTTTTTCGTCTCTCCAGCCAGCTTTATTTATAGATACATTAGTAGCTTGCCCCGGTGTGAAGCAATAATTTTCAGGCTGCGTAATTATAATCCGCAATACATCGTGAGTTATTTTTTCAACCGTTTTTACTTGTACTATGTGTTCTTGCATATTGGTATGTACTTTTATAATTAATGCTGATTTTGAAATATTTATACTGCTGATAAAACAACATTACAAAGGTGGGTATCTAATAACTTGAAATGTTACATAAATAGAAGGATAAGTTACATGATTTACATTTTTTGAACGTGGGGATTATTAATGTAAATATTAACCTTACTTATTGCTGCATAAAGGGCAAGTATTGTTTATTAGATAATAAAGAATTATTGTATTTAAGAACATGCATTAACAAATGCATGTTCTTCGTTTTCCGTCAATTTTTATAGCTTTATTATTTCAATTTTTATTTTAAAGAATTCGCAGATAGTACACAATACATTAAATAATTATAATTTTTCATCTATTGAGTCAAAAAGAAAGCTGAAGGCATGGTTTTAATTGCTTTTTCAGGTTTTTTTAAAAAAATTTTTTGGCTCTTGTTCGCTTTATGCCTAATTAAATTTCTTTCTTTACTAAATAAGAAAATGTTTAGAGAATGTTTATAATCAGGTAGCTGTAAATTTAATTAAATAGACTGTTAATTAATTGAAAATAAAATTTATTTTCAATTAATTTTTAAAAAGCAATAATAATAAAGCACCATACAAATGCATGGTGCTTTATTACGTTAGAAACAAATAACAATTAAATATGTTTTGCATGTGTTTTTGTATCTTCTACTTGTGCTTCTTGGGCTTGAAGAACATGGCTATGTGCTTTAAGTGTGCTTGCAGCAGCTTTGTCATGATTACCTTCTTCGTGATGTTTTGCAGCTTCAATGTGATGATCAGCAGCTTTATCTAAATGTGCTGCAGCTTTTTTGTGGTTTTCAATTCCTTTCTGATTGTCTGCCGGAGTAGCCGGAGTTGGTTGAGCAATTGGTGTTTTTGTTGTTGGCATTTTGGCAGCAGTTGTTGCAACCGGTGTTGTTGAATTTGACATTTTACTGAAATTTAGTTTGTAACAGAATTGTTACAGTGCAAAGTTGGCTTATTTTGCCATGTTGATTGTTACACAACTAAAGTGATAAGTTACATGATTTACAGCCTATACCATAAGTGTACCATATCTTTGAGGTGTGGTACACTTATTATTAAGGTGTGTTAACTTATAGAATCACATCCTATCCTCATTGCAAAGTTGAACTAATAAAACGGTTAAAAGTTACAATACTTTATAAAAAAACTTACATAATTCACAGGTAGCAAAGTATTTTATATACATACAGGTTTTGTAACTGAAAATATTTTAGATAAAAAATCTGAAGAGTTTGATGCTTTGTGCAGAAAATGCAAATGAGCTAATTAAAAAATATTGTAAATAAATTGCTTAGGTACATATTTAATAATTTTAATTTTTGTCGGTATTTTCCACAACAAGGAATATAATATTCCCAAATAAAGAAAAAATTTAATTAAATGCCCTACACTAACAAGAAAGAACAAGTTCTTAGTTGGTGAAAACACAACTAAGGCGAAACAGTTTTATTAATCTTTTGTTTATATCACTATATAAACCAAAAATAGCCACTCAAAAATATCTTTTATATAATTTCTATTTTACTTCATCCTCTATTTTAATATAAGCCTACCTTTGTATTAATTTATTATCATGAATTTTAACGACCTTAATATAAATACCCCCCTAATAAAAGCTTTGGCTGACTTAGGATATACAAAACCAACCACAATTCAACAAAAAGCATTTTCTGTAATTATGTCCGGCAGAGATGTTTGTGGTATTGCCCAAACGGGTACAGGTAAAACATTTGCTTATCTACTGCCCTGCCTTCGTATGTGGAAATATGCTAAAGACCGTTTTCCGCAAATATTAGTTTTAGTGCCTACTCGTGAATTAGTAGTACAAGTGGTAGAAGAAGTAAAAAAACTGAGTACTTATATGCCCTTAAATGTAATTGGTGTTTTTGGTGGTGTAAATATGAAACCTCAGGCTGCAGCCGTAGAAGAAGGTGCAGATATAATTATTGCTACACCGGGCAGATTATTAGATTTAGTATATGACGGGAGCCTTAGATTGAAAGCAATAAAACAATTAGTAATTGATGAGGTTGATGAAATGCTGAATTTAGGTTTTAGAACACAACTGAATAATATATTGGATTTACTGCCACCTAAAAGACAAAATCTATTATTTTCTGCAACTATCACTCCCGATGTAGAAATAATGATGCATACTTATTTTAATGCCCCACAAACTATTGAAGCAGCACCAACGGGAACTCCATTGGCAAATATTAATCAGACTGCTTATTATGTTCCTAATTTTTATACGAAAGTTAACCTTTTAAAGCTTTTGCTTTCTCAAAATGATGACATGACAAAGATTTTAATCTTTGTAGCAACCAAACACCTTGCCGACCAACTTTTTGAACAAGTAGAAACTGAATACGAAGGTAAAGCAGGCATTATACATTCTAACAAAGAACAAAACAATAGATTTAATACTATAAAACAATTTCAAGACGGTACTTTTCGCTTTATTATTGCTACTGATATAGTAGCGAGAGGCTTAGATATAGCGGAAGTAAGCCATGTAATAAACTTTGATACCCCGGAAATACCCGAAGATTATATACATAGAATAGGAAGGACTGGTAGAGCAGAAAAAAAGGGGGTAGCCATCGCTTTTATAACCGAAAGGGAAAAAGAAAATCAGTTGGCAATAGAGAAATTAATGAATTACACAATACCAATACTGCCCTTGCCAATTGACTTGGAAATTTCGGATGTACTTACCGAAGAAGAAAAGCCAAAAGTAAGGATGAAAGAAGTATTTGTTAAATTGCCCAAATTAGAAGAAAGCGGACCTGCTTTTCACCCGAAAAAAGCTAAAAATTTAAAGGTAAATGTAAAAATAAAATATGCCGATAAAATGATGGCTAAATATGGTAAACCCATAAAAAGGAAACCCAAAAAGTAAACTATTATAGCAATGAATTTGCTATAGCTTCTGCACACCGCTCCCCATCAATAGCTGCAGATACAATACCACCGGCATAACCTGCACCCTCGGCACATGGATACAAACCCTTTATTTGTATATGCTGTAATGTATCTTTATCTCTTGGTATTCTTACAGGTGAGCTTGTTCGTGACTCTGTAGCAACGAGCACGGCATCATTTGTATAATAGCCTTTCATTTTCTTTCCAAATTCTGTAAATCCTTTTTTTAGAGCTATTGAAACTTCATTAGGCAGCACATTGTCTAATTTAACACTGCTAAGACCGGGTAAATAAGAACATTCAGGCAAACTTTTAGATACGTTCCCTGCAACAAAATCAACCATACGTTGTGCTGGTGCCACTAAATTACCACCACCTGCCAAGTATGCGTTTTTTTCAACCATTTGTTGGTAATGCATTGCAGCCAAAGTACCATTAAATTTACACTTAGCGAAGTCTTTTTCATTTACACTTACAACTATACCTGAATTAGCAAACTTATTATTCCTTTTAGATGGAGACCAGCCATTTACAACAATTTCATCGTAATTTGTTGCTGCTGGGGCAATAATGCCACCGGGACACATACAAAAAGAAAATACCCCCCTATTAGGCTCCCCCCCTACTAGCGAATAGCCTGCGGGTGGCAAAAAATTACTTCTTATTTCACAATGGTATCTGGAACTATCTATTAGTGCCTGCGGATGTTCTATTCGTACACCTATAGCAAACGGTTTACTTTCAATAGCAATCCCTTTATTATGTAGTATTACAAAAATATCTCTTGCAGAATGACCTGTAGCTAAAATTAAATGCTTGCAAGTAATTGTTTCATTATCAGCAGTTATTATACCAACAACTGAATCATTAGAAAGTAAAATATCTGTTAGTTTTTTTTCAAATAATACTTGTCCGCCACAAGCCACAATTTGCTCTCGCATAGCGGTAATTATTTGCGGCAATTTATTAGTACCAATATGCGGATGCGTTTCATGAAGTATATCATCATTGGCACCATATTTATTAAATATTTGCAATATTCGCTGAACATTGCCCCTCTTTGTTGACCGAGTATATAATTTACCATCGCTATAAGTACCTGCACCACCTTCACCAAAGCAATAATTAGATTCAGGATTTACAATTCCGTCTTTATTCATTGCTGCTAAATCTCTTCGTCTGCTTCTTACATCCTTTCCTCTTTCTATTATTAAAGGCTTTAAACCCAGTTCTATTAATTTAATAGCTGCAAATAAACCTGCAGGTCCGGCACCAACTACAACTACTTCTGTTGCATTACTTACATTTTTTAGTTGTAATTCTATTTTTTGAATTGGTATTACTTTTTCATTTATAAATACATCTAAAGATAATAATACTTTGGGTTCTTTATTTCTGGCGTCTATAGAACGTTTTATAATATTAAAACCGGTTATATCATTTTCATTTATACCACATTGTATTGCAATGTGTTTTTTTATAAATATATCAGCGGCAGCATCAGAAGGACTTAATGCAATATTTATTGTTTTTATCATTTTAGGTCAGGTTTTTATCCTGAAAACTTTTTCTACAAATTTAAATAGAAAGTGCTAAAAATTTTAATAAAATAACTGAAAGTGTTTATACAGTAAAATACATTACGCATAAACACTATCAGTAGCAAATAGTGTATTACAACTAAATTTTATTTCTTTTCTACCAAATAGACTAATACAGGAAAATGGTCGCTGTAACCATTATCCCATACATTGGCAACAGTAAACGAACGATATGGTAATCCTTTACTGTAACCCTTTTTATTAATTAAAAAACTTTTATTAAAAATCTCATTTTTATAAAATTTCCATTTATTATTGTCATTTTTTAAGAAAGCCCCTGTTACCATTATTTGGTCAATTAAATTCCATTCATTATTATAGCTTTCTGTACCAATACCTTTTTTGTAGATATTTATCCAAGGATTATAGATGTCTGTTAAATCAACTTTATCTTTATTAGCTTTAGCCTCAAGTACTTCTATTACACTTGGGTCTGTAGGGTTATCGTTTAAATCGCCCATTATTAATATTTTCGTACTTGGATTCAATCCTAACAAAGAATCTACTATACGCTTATCAACACCTGCAGCTACTGCACGATAAGGTCTGGTAGTAGCCTCACCACCTGTTCTTGATGGCCAGTGATTAACTAATATATGTACTGTATCGCCTGCAAGAACCCCACTAATATGTAAAACAAAACGGGTTGGTCTTTTTTGTTTCACGGTTTCTAACGGTATATGCAACGGTTCTGCTTTTAATACAGTAAGATATTTAGGGTTATATAACATGGCAGTACTTATACCTCTTTCATCGGGTGTGTAAAACCATACGTATTTATAGTTTCTATTTTTAATTTCGGGTTGTGCAATTAAGTCATTTAAAACTTTATCATTTTCTACTTCAGCCATGCCTAAAATAGCCGGACCATCAGGAGTTAAATCGGTTCCCATTTCTTTAATTACTGTAGCTATATTATGTAATTTTTGTTTGTAAATTTCTTCTGTATAATGATGATTACCATTGGGTGTGAAATCTTCATCCTTTTTAGCAGTATCATGTATGGTATCAAAAAAGTTCTCACAATTGTAAAAACCTATTGCCATTATTTTAAATTCCTTTTGGGCAAATGAGGTAAAATTTAGTAATAAAGTAATGATAATAAAATTTATTTTTTTAATCATATATATGTATTTTGTGCAAAATTGTAAAAAAAGAATTTAAAACACTCATTGACATAAAATTTAAACACTATATAAAGCTCAAAAAAGCAAGTTTTAATAATAAATTAATATTGAAATACCTTTTTGAGTACAATAGCAGATTATGTTTGCACTTTGAAATATTTACACATAACAATTAGTTTACAACTATGCGCAGGCAACTTTATATTATATTATTTATTTTAACAATACCGGCAGTTACATTTGGACAATCTGGCAAGAAAACCGGTATGATAAAAGGCAAATTAATCAATAAGATTACCAAAGCTGCTTATAACGATTTAAAAATTATTATAAATGGATTAAATGTATTTACATCATCAGATGGTGATGGTGAATTTATGTTTAGTGAAGTACCTTATGGTAATCAAACTCTTATTGTTGCAGGTAATAGCATTTATGCTGATACAATAAATGTAAATTTAGATAAAGATGTGTTAGAAATTGGCGAACAAATGATTACACCCAATGATGAAAATACATCAGTACAAAGTATAGAGATTCCCACAATTGCAATAGACGAGAACTCATCCAGTTCGGATGATGATGGAGTAATTACAAATAGTGCCGGTTTACTTGCAGCAAACAGAGACCCATTTGTATATACTGCTGCTTATATTTTCGGGGCCTATTCTTTTCAACCAAGAGGTGCAAGAAATCAAAGTGAAATTGAAGTAAACGGTATTCCTATTAATAATGCAGAAACAGGTAACGCATCATGGGGACAACAATTAGGAGACCTAAACGATGTGTTTCGTGACAGAAATATTAAATATGGTCTTGCTCCATCTGCATATACATTCGGTGGTTTAGGTGGTTCTACCTACATTGCTGCATCTGCTGCCGACCAAAGGAAAGGAACAAATATTACTTATACCAATGCAGACAGAACTTACCGCAACAGAATAATGGTAACTGAAAATAGCGGACTTTCAAAAAAAGGATGGGCATACACTATTTCAGCATCAAAAAGATGGGCAGACCAGAGCTATAGACCTGGTACTTTCTTTGATGGATATGCTTATTTTGCCTCTGTAAGTAAAGTAATTGGCAAAAGTCAATTTAATTTTACAACTGTTGGTGTTCCTACAATACAAGGTAAAGCAGGTACTGCAACACAGGAAGTATATGATTTAGCAAAAAACAATTTTTATAATCCTTTATGGGGTTATCAGAAAGGACAAGTTCGTGATTCAAGAATACAAAACATATTTCAACCAATTTATATTTTGAACTATGAATACAACCCAAATGACAAAACTAGATGGAATACTGCAATTGGTTTCCAAAATGGTATTGACAAAACATCTAATTTAGATTATTATAATGCGGGAAGCCCTTATGGCAACTATTATAAAAACTTACCAAGCTATTCTTATACAATGATGCCACCACAAACTGCAATTGGTAATGCTGTAAAACAAGCCATAATGAACAATCCAGATGTATTACAAATAAATTGGGATAACTTATATAATTCCAACTATAATAACATACAGAATGTTTACAATATTAATAATGCTTTGGTTGCTACCGGTAAACAATCACTTTATGTTGAAGCAAATAAAGTAAACGACCTCAAAAAATTCACTTTTAATACAAACATAGAACATTCTGTAAATGAACATGTTACAGTATATGGCGGTGCTACCTTATTATCTCAAAGTACAGAAATTTACAAGCAACTTTCAGATTTAATGGGTGGTGATTTCTTTGTAAATTTCAATCAATTTGCATCACAGCAAGCAGTTGGAGTGCCAAGTTATAATTATAATAATTTAAATAATACTAACCCAATAGTAAAAGTAGGTGATAAATATGGTTATGATTATTCTATTCGTATAAATAATGCTTTTGCTTGGGGGCAAGCTGTTTTTAACTACGATAAATTTGATTTTTTTGCATCAATTATTGCAGGTGATTATTCTTTTAGCAGGTATGGTTATTTTAAAAACGGATTGTTTGCAAATAATTCAGCCGGAGCAAGCTCAATACAAAACTTTTTAAATTATGGTTTTAAAGGTGGCGCAACTTACAAAATAAATGGAAGAAATTTTGTATTCTTAAATGCTGCATATACCACTACACCGCCCACTGCTGATAATACCTATATTTCTGCAGAAACAAGAAACTTTACTGTTACTAACCCTACTGTACAAAAAAACATGAGCTTAGAAGGTGGTTACCTTTTAAAATCGCAAAAAATAAGTGCAAGAGCAGTTGGCTATCTTAATAATGTAACTGATGCAACAGAAATTAAAAGATTCTATAATGATGACCCTGCATTTTATACATTTGTAAACTATGCTATGCAGCATGAAAATATTAGTTCTATTGGTACAGAATTAATGGTAGATGTAAAGATTACCGCTGCTTTAAGTGTTACAGGTGTTGCAGCAATTGGACAGGCTATTTACTCTAACAGACCAGACATTAGCGTATATTTAGATAATGATACCGCCCAACATGCTATACCAACAAAAGCGTATATTCAGAATTACAACTTAGCAGTAGGTCCTCAATCTGCATACACAGCAGGTGTAAATTATAGATTTAAAGGTTGGTACACAAATTTAAATTTCAATTATTTAGATAGAAATTATGTTCAAATAAACCCTAATAGACGTACATTAGATGCAGTAGGTTTTTATCAAGCAGGTACTATTAATTACAATAATGTTGTTGACCAAGAAAAGTTGCCGGCAGCATTTACCGTAGATTTACATTTTGGTAAATCAATACAATTATCCAGATTGTCAAAAATGGTTAAGAAAATATCAGGTAATAATACAAATCTATATATAAATGGAGGTATTGGTAATCTATTGAATAATACCAATATAATTACAAGAGGATACGAACAATTACGTTACGACTATACCAACCATATTGTAGGCAAATTTCCAACTGTTTACCAATATGGATATGGAATTAATTATTTTGTAAATATTACTCTACGCTTTTAATAAACAAACAAACATTAAATTTTAAATATGAAACATATAAATATCGCTTTAATTGCAGCAATCATCAGTATTTTTTCATTAAGTTCTTGTATTAAGCAAACTTATGATAACCCGGGAGACTTATCTAACGTTGACCCAAATTTAAAAGTAAATGTAAATATTAAAGATTTATCATTTTTAGTATTGGGTACAAATAATTCTTTTGTATTAGGCGATAGTATCATTGCAGGTATTGTTACTGCTGATGACCGTACAGGTAATTATTACAAACAAATTGTAATTCAAGACTCTACAGGAGGTATTACTATAGGTATTGCTAACACCTATTTATATAGTAATTATCCCATTGGTAGAAAAGTATATATCAAATTAAAGAACTTAACATTAGTTTGCTATAAAGGTACACCTGAAATAGTATATTCTTTAAATAGTTCAGGAACTGTAAATGGAATACCACCAACATTACAAGATTCATTTATTGTAAAGGCCTCTTTTCCACATGCTGTTACACCACAATCCGTTAGGATGTCTGATTTAATTTCACAAGGACCTCTATTTATAAATAAATTAATTACAATTGTAGATGCTGAAATAGATTCAACTTTTTTAAATTTACCTTATGCTAAACCAAGTTCTGTTGCAATCAGCACATCAGTACCAATAGATGGTTGTGTTGGTGGTGTAAAAACCGGACAAATTAGTTTATATAATAGTGGTTATGCATCGTTTTTTAATGCAATATTACCAAGTGGGTATGGAAGTATTACCGGTATTTTCAGTGTGTATGGCTCAACAAATCAGTTTATGATTAGGGATACTTCAGATGTAAGACTTAATCAAACAAGGTGTTACTAAACTTATTTTAATTAATATATTTTTGAAGAAGCAAATCTTTACGGTTTGCTTCTTCTTTTTTTATTAATATGCGAAAACTGGAAATACTTACCTAAATCATTTCAGTAATTCGTTTATAACAAATTACAATTAAAACAACAAACTAAATATCTAAACTGTACATAGAATAAAGCTTGTTTTTAATTTT
>CAIWXG010000458.1 GCA_903916555.1 uncultured Bacteroidota bacterium | reverse complement strand
TCTACTACTGCCGGCAAAGTACTTTTTTTGTATGTTATTACCCCACCTATACCTAAATAAAGTCCTAGCTCTATTATTGCTTTTGCATCTTCTATTGTGCCACTAAAACAATGAAAAATACCACCTAATTTTCCATTTTGTTTTTTGCTTACAATATCTATACAATCTTGTATAGACTCTCTACTATGTATAATAATAGGTAAATTATATTCAATAGCCCAATCTATTTGTGTTTCAAAAGCTAGTATCTGCTCCTTTTTAAATGTAATATCCCAGTAATAGTCCAATCCTATTTCGCCTACAGCATAAAACTTTCGTTTTTGTAACCACATGTGTGCTATTGCCAATTCGGCTTGGTAGTCTGCTTTTATGTAAGTTGGGTGTATGCCCATCATCGGCATACAATGCTGCGGAAAGGCATCTGCCAATTGCAACATAGGTGCTATTGTTGCACTGTCGCAATTGGGCATAAACATTTTAACTACACCTGCATTTATAGCATTTGTAATATTATCTGCATCTGCACGCAAATGTTCGTCGTATAAGTGGGTATGTGTATCGGTAAAATTCAAGATTTACGTTTTAAGGAACAAATTTACCTAATATAATTTTAAATTAACTATTGTTTTCCATATATTCTTGTAGCATCATTACCGCACTCACGGCATCAATCAATTCCTTTTTTTCTCTGTCTTTTTTCTTTAAGCCCATGCCGGCAATTGCAGCAGAAGCCATTTTAGAAGTTAAACGCTCGTCTATTTTTTCAACAACCATTTGTGGAAAAACATTGCCGAACTTCAAAATAAATTTATCTACCATTGGGGTAGCATCAGTAGGGGTATTATCAAAATTGAGCGGATAACCAATTATTATTTTCTCAACCGGTTCTTGCAACATATATTTTTTCAAGTATCCTATCAACTCATTCGTATCTACGGTATCTAATGCTGTAGCTATTATTTTAAGTGGGTCGCTTACTGCAATACCGGTGCGTTTTTTACCATAATCAAGTGCTAATAATCGGGGCATTATCTATTTATTTTGTTTGATTTGTAAACCACAGGCTTATGCCTTTGGGTAATTTCTCTTTCTAATTGCTTATATTTAATGTGTTCTCTTAATAATAAATCCAACTTGGCAGGATCAGATTCTTCTTTTATTTTCTGGGTCAGCTTATCATGCATCGACAGTATTTTCTTTAATTCAAAATAATCTAAAGAGCTGTTTACATCATTTATATAGTTCATTTGCTCAGATAGTGTTTCAATGCCATATCTATCTTTCCATTTCGGGCTTATTTCTTTTTCAGGTAATAATAAAGAGGCTAATCTATTCCTGATAACAGAATCGGGATAATTAATAAAATAATGCAGTTCGGGTGTTGCACCAAAATGTTGAAAATGTTGGTAATATTCGGTATAAAGCTTATTTATTAATGGTTGTTCTATTAAAGATGGGTCCACCCTTTCTTCAATTAATTGGGCTACTTTTTGTGCACCTTCATATTCTAAATGCCCATATTCTATTAAGATTCTCAATAACTGCCATTCTTGCTCCTCCTCTTTATTAGCTGTCTCAATTATAGGTTCATTATTTATTGGTAGAATCTCTTCATGTGGTATAACCACATCCGGTTGTGTACGATTATGACGGTTTTCTGTTTCTACCCTTTCTCTAATAAATTTGTTTGTCAAATTTACGAGTCCTGTCTCATCTACATTCAGCTTTTGTGCAGCTTCCTTTATATAATGAGCCTGTAACGAGAAATCTTCGGCTTTATTAATACGGGATATACTTTCTGCAATTTCGTTTACTAATTTAGACCTTTTTACCGGGTCTGTGCCTGCATCGCTTAATCCTATTTGCAAGCGGAAACTAATTACATCCTGTTTATGCTCCTTTACATATTCATGAAAAACGGTTGCACCATTTTTTTGTATATAACTGTCCGGGTCTTCACCGGTAGGTAATAATACCAGTTTTACATTAAAGCTTTGCGACAATGCCATGTCCAAGCCGCGTAGTGCAGCCTTGATTCCTGCCGCATCCCCATCATAAAGTATAGTAAGATTTTTTGTTAACTGCCCTATTAACCTCAACTGGTCTTCGGTAAGCGAAGTACCACTGCTTGAAACCACATTCTCGATACCACCCTGATGTAGTGATATTACATCGGTATATCCTTCTACTAAAAAACATTCATCTTGTTTACCAATTGCCTGCCGGCTTTGGTACATACCATATAATACTTTACTTTTATTATATAATTCATTCTCAGGCGAATTGATGTATTTAGGTGCTTTATCGTTATTTTTAATAAGTCTGGCACCAAAACCCAAAATGCGACCCGTCATCCCTTGTATCGGGAAGATGACTCTGCCTCTATATACATCATGAACAATGCCATTTCTGTTTTTTACCAGTCCGGATTGCTCTAATAATTCTGTTTTATAACCTTTTTTTAAGGCTGCTTTATAAAATGCATCTTGTTGTTCGGAATTAAAACCTAATCTAAATTTTTCAATGGTTTCTTTTCTAAATCCTCTTTGTTTAAAATAAGACAAACCAACTAACTGCCCTTCTTCTGTATTTAATAATACATCAAGAAAATAGTTTGCAGCAAATTCATTCAATATCCTTAAAGATTCGCTTGCAAGTTGCTGTTGTTGCTGCTCAGGTGTTCTTTCTGTTTCTACAAGGGTTATTTTATAATAATCTGCCAGCCAGTGTATGGCTTCCGGGTAGCTTAGTTTTTCATGTTCCTGAATAAAAGTTACAACATTACCTGCCTTACCACAACCAAAACACTTATAAATACCTTTTACAGGCGATACATTAAAAGAAGGAGTTTTTTCGTTATGGAAAGGGCAATTGGCAATATAGTTTACACCCCGTTTTTTTAAACGAATAAATTGTCCCAACACATCTACAATGTCGGCACGGCTCATTACCTCTTGTATAGAAGCTGCATTAATCATTTATGCGAAGATAGTTTATTAATGACTAAAGAAACAACTTATCATTGTACTTATGCTGCCATAATCAATTATAAACATCAAATAAACATGATTATATTTTATATTAATCAAACTTTATTTTCAGTACGGCGCGTCTATTTTTAGCACGCCCTGCTTTTGTACGATTAGATGCTATTGGGTCTTTATACCCATAACCTATAGTTTTTAATCTTGCAGGCTCTACCCCTTTGTTTAATAAATATTTTTTAACAGCTTCTGCTCTTAAATTAGATATTTTATTATTTACTTTTGCAGAGCCTATCGTATCGCAATGCCCTTCTACAATAATATCTACTTCAGGATTGTCATTTAATACTTCAACTAAAGAATCTAAATAACCATAACTTGTTTTCTTAATAATTGTCTTTCCAAATTCAAAATAAATTAATTGAGGTTTAAAGTCTTGTAATGCCCTTCTTTTCTTTTTAGCAACACTATCTATTGGGCAACCATGGTTTGACAACGGTCCGGGTTTTGTGGGGCAAGCATCTTCCCTGTCTGGTATTCCATCTCCATCGGTATCCGGGCAACCATGAAATTTCAATAATCCCGGCTCTGTAGGGCAAGAATCTGCTCTATCAGGTATGCCATCACCATCAGTATCCGGGCAACCATGAAATTGTAATAAACCAGGGGTTAAAGGACATGAATCATCCAAATCTCTTATCCCGTCTCCGTCAGTATCCGGGCAACCATGAAATTTCGCAATACCCCAAGTATTTGGGCATGAGTCATCACAATCAGGAATCCCGTCATGGTCATGGTCGGGACATCCTAAATACTGAATTAGCCCTGAATCAAAAGGACATCTGTCTTTTTTATCAGGAATGCCATCATGGTCGGTATCTTTGGCTTTACCAAAAAAGCACCTTACACCTAAATTTATTCCATAAGTTTGATTTACACTTGTAGTAACACTATTTAGTAACGAACTATAATTACCGGGCTTATCTGTTAAAACGGCAGTTGTGTTGACAGGGTTTTTAAAAGTCTGGTAAATAAAATAAAAGCCCATATTTAAATACCACCTTTCTGAAAGTCTGTATGTTATTGCAGGCTGTAATAAATAACCTATAGAACCTGTGGTATATTTTACTGCAGCCGTTTTATTTGTTACCCCTTGTTTTAATGCAACATTATAATGTTCAATATTTTGCATACTGTCAAAATAATGAATCATATTTCCTGTGGGATTTTTTAGAGTATAATTAGATTGTGTTATCAACCAATCATTTTTATCTAACTTAACTCCCGGGTCATATACCCATCCATTATCAGACGAACGCTGATAGGCTGCCTCGTAATTAAAATTTGCATTGGTAGTGTAGGCATTTTCTATTTGTAGGTTATACAATATACCTGCATCAACAGTAAAACCGACTTTTTTTGTAAATTGAGTTTTATATTTAAAAACTAAGGGTATATTAATATTTGTTGTTGCAATAGATTCTTTTATTGGGTTAATATCTGTAATTATTTGTCTAAAAATAGCACCTCTTGCATCATAAGATTGATATTCCGTATGAAAATAATCAATGCCTATGTCATTTGTTTGTTGCATATATAAAAAACCTACACCAATACCAAAATGCTTTTTCTCACCAAAAAAATAGCCTACTTGGATATCACCACCTAATGAAACCCCTTGTTTTACGTTTAGTTTTCCAATACTTGTATTTATTGAATTAAGATAATTTTTAGATAAGTCGGTATAAGTCAACTCTTGATTTAATAGTCCACCTTTAAAATTAATATCTACAAAACAATGGTATGGAGAATAATATTTATAAGTAGGTACTTTAAAAGTGTCTTGTGCATTTGCACTTAAAATACTAAATAACAATACAAGCAATAAAAAAGCTTTTTTCATTTATATAATTAAAAAATTAGCGAATATTAGACTTGAGGAATTTAGTTGTTACTGTTTTAATATTATCTCTATATATCTCTATCAAATACATTCCATTAGATAAGTCTGTTAAACCCACACTCACTTTATTTCCATTTAATATTTCTGATTTTAATGTTTTACCACTGAGGTCAATAATATTAAATGATAAAACACCTGCTGTGTTGCCAATTGTTTCTATTACCAAATAATCATTAGCTGGGTTGGGATATACTTTTACATCAAAAGAATTTTCTGTATTTACGTTGTTAATACCTGTAGGTTGATTATAATACGTTTTTTGAAGACAAGAACCACTTGTTGTCATAACCCAATAGTATTTATGTGCAATGTCTAAAACAGGTATATAATAGTTTTGATTTATTTCATTAGAAATTAAGGTAGAATCTAAAGTAGTTTTATCATCATATCCCCATTGGTAGGTATCAACCGAAT
>CAIWXG010000457.1 GCA_903916555.1 uncultured Bacteroidota bacterium | reverse complement strand
TAGAAGGTGCAAATATCTATGCACGCATACAAGGCTTTATATCTACTGTCAGAAAACAGGAACAAAATGTTTTTGACATGATCAAACTATCTTTTACCCCAAATTTTAAATATGAACTAAAAAAAGGTAGTAAATAATTACCATTAATAAAATTCATATTTTCTTTTGCAATAAATTTACCCTTATTGGTTAAAAAATAGAAATTCACAAAGCCATGTTCGGGTAAAATGGGTACTTTAATATTTTGTGCCGTTTCTAAAAACCCTTGAGCTTCGGTTACAAATTCTACAGCACTTTCCGCTACCTCAACATTTTTACCGCCTTCCGATATTCTGCCACCAGAACTAAAATATAAAGCAGCAGCACCTGTAATATAACAAGCTAATGTCATAAATCCGCCCTCAATTTCCATATCTATTACCATACCGTAAACTAGGGTTTCCTCATCGGGTATAGTTAATTTCAACTGTGCAGCGCTAACATTAAGGGCTATATTTCTTTGTCTTTCAAACGGATTAATAATAGAAACAGATTCCGGCTTAGGATTTAATCTATTTCGCCATGCAAAAAAGACTATTAATCCGACCTGAAACAATACCAGGCAAATATAAATAAGCATCATAAAAATAAACAGTATTAAAAACTGCAAATGTAAGCATGCAATTCATCTTTTTAGTATAATGGAAAAAGTAAAAGTGATAGAAGGAAGTAGAATACTTCATGAAGATGTGATAAAAAAAACAAGAAACGGATGTAAATAGACAACAAATAGATTCTACGATTTTCAGGATTTATATGTTTGTTTTATTTGAAATCCGTTCTTGCAATGATACTTGTATTTTATTGATATGCATACTTTTATATGTTGCTATCTATTTTCTGCCTGATTGAGTTCCTGGCAATATGGAATTTCGTTGATATTACACAAAACAATTGTGCCACTCCTTTCTATAAAGAGTGGCACAATCTTTTATTATAAAATAGTCTTTTTACTCTATAACTATTTTACCTGTTTGTGTTTTACTATTGGTTACTGCTTTGTATATGTACAAACCTTTGGCTAAGTTAGTAACATTGAATGTACCTATACTGTTATTGCTTATGTGTAAGGTATGTGCCAATTACCCGGTTATATTCATAATATCTACTTGTGCATCGCCGGTTTGCGATAAAGCAAAGTTAATGACTGTTCTTCCTGATTTTCCGCAGGGAATCAGGAAGTATAAATAAAACCATTCTCATGTATGTATTCATGGAACTGATGCTATATGAAAAGGTATATCGCTAAGAATTTCATTACTTTCATTTAGCTTTGTCAAGTAAATGCCTTCATAGAAGGAGTTCATTCTTACTTCCGGATTCCCTACGGAAAATCCGGAAGAACGGTTATTTAAGTTTTTAAAGATGAACTAAAAATTGTCGTTTTAAAAATTAAACGAAATATGGTAACCCCAATCAATTTGTTCAGGAACAAGTATAAGCTTAAAATATTTTCGGTATCTTATATCTAAGCCAATACTCATTCTGTTTTTTAAACATAAGTAATTATAACTTAATGCAGCTAAAATACCATAATAGCTTTCATTTTTTACGCTTGTGTATATGATTGCATCAAAAGGCGGTCCGTTATTTAAATATATAGAATCTATATAATCGTTCTGTCCATAAGTATAAGTAGCACCGATACCTATATTAATTTTATGTTTCTTAAAATGATTATATTTATAAAATGTATAAAAATCAATTGTTTTATAACCAGACCGTTCCAATAATAATCCCGGTTTAAATGGTTCTTTAATATTTCTGAATCTAACTGGTCCGCCCCAATCTTCTATAAAATAGGGTAAAGTATTCCAT
>CAIWXG010000456.1 GCA_903916555.1 uncultured Bacteroidota bacterium | reverse complement strand
GTAGCATCACGATACTCTATACCAAGGTCAAAATATTTAATGTCAACATCTAAATAAGGTAGAATTAATTTCTCCTTAATATATTTCCAAATGATTCGTGTCATTTCGTCTCCGTCAAGCTCCACAACGGGATTTGCGACTTTAATTTTAGCCATTTTAATTTTGTTTTTTATTAAGTATTACTAAATGTAAATTCAATGTTTTTTAACAGCTGCAAAGGTAGTTAGTTTTAAAAATAATTTTTTATAGCGCTGAATAAAGTTTCAATTTATTTTTCAAACTAATAAAAATCTAAATATATTTATGGCACAATTATACTTTTTGTGCTTGATGTATGCGCACTAAAATAACCCAATGCACCACCGTTAATATTAGTTTTAGGGTTTGACGGAGTTGCAGAATTCTGATTTGTAACTTGACTTAAAGTAAAATAATATTCATATACATTTGCATCTATACATTCCAAACTTATCTGCACTAAATCGCCTGATGCTATGCTACCATTCGGACCACTACCACTTTTTACGCCTCCGCCACCTAATGGTTGGGTAGCTACCTGACCATTTACTAAATTATCGTTTCTTACATAAATGCCATCACCTGCTACACCATTTACATATTCAATAAAATGATAGCTATTTCCTTTGGCTATTGGGTCTTGATAGACAGGTACAAATTGAAGATTACCTCTAAATGGAGATTTTTGCACCGAAATAGAATCTAAATATACTTTTTGTGGCATTATAGATGTTGCTGTAAAAACAGAACCACCTGCATTTATATATAATTGGTAGGTAATGCCGGGACTTGGTAATTTACTTACTGTTACTTGATAAATACCTGTGGAAATCTCTTTTAAAGTATCGGTATGGTTATTATTGCTGTCTGTAATAAGCACTAAAGCACCGCTAACAGCCGGAAAAACATTGTCTTGCTCAAAACTTACAGTTTTCGTAATTACAACTTGGTAATTGGGTATAGAATCTTCAATATTAGCCTCAATAACAAATTGAGGAGCTGCAGCATTTAAATTTACATGTATTACTTTTTGGCAAGAACTTATAAAAGCAAAAACCAAGACTAATAATATGATTTGAATTTGTTTCATTTTATAAAAAAATTAAAATTTGAAGTTATATGATATAGATGGAACCCATCTGAATAAAGATGTTTGAACCGCTTGTGTTTTATTTGCATTATTAGGGTCGGTCTCAAACCTTACAAAATAAGGATTTTCTCTGCCATAAACATTATAAAGACTATAAGTAAGTTCTGATGTGTAGTGTTTGTGCTTCTTTAATTGCTTGGTAGCACCAAAATCTAAGCGGTTATAAGACGGCATTCTGTAAGCATTACGGTCGGTATAGTAAAAATAAACCTGATTGCCAACCTGATATTTACCACTCGGAAAGGTTACAGCATTGCCGGTATAATATACAAAATCGGCAGATAAAGTCCATTTGTCTGATAGTTTGTAAATGCCTACCAAAGATATATCGTGTGTTCTGTCTTGCTTGCTTGGATACCATTTGTTATCATTAATACCATTAATTTGTATTTCGCTACGAGATAAGGTATAAGAAAGCCAACCGGTGAATTTACCTACCTTTTTCCTTAATAAAAACTCTAATCCATAGGCTCTTCCCTGCCCAAATAATAACTCCGGTTCTATGGCACTGTTATTTAAAATATTTGCATTGTCCCTGTAGTCAACTTGATTTTGCATATTTTTATAATAAGTCTCCACACTAAATTCATAATGTTCGTTTTTAAAACTGCGGAAATAGCCTAAAGAGATTTGGTCTGATATTTCAGGTTTAATTATATTGTTGGTTGCTACCCATTTATCGGTAGGGTTAGTGGCATTAGAGTTAGATATTAAATGCATGTATTGTGCATTACGGGTATAACCTGCTTTTAAAGAAGACATTTCGTTAAGCATAAAACTGCCTGAAATTCTTGGCTCAGGAATAGTGTATGTTTTTACAATCTGTCCGCTACCATAATGTAAGGTATCTTTAATACTGCCATCAGCATTTAGGTCGTACATATTGGACCCGCCAAGAACCGAAAATGTACTTAAACGCATACCTATATCAATATTCAATCTTTTTGATGCTTTCCAATTATCGGAAATATAAATGCCGTTTTCCCAAGCTAATTTATTTGGTTGTGTATTACTTGTTATTCCTGACCCTGTTATAGAGCCAGGTGTTATGGTATGATAAATAGAACTGATACCGAATTTTACAGTATTATCTGGGTTGGCAAAATATTCTAACTCTTCTTTTAAATTCCAATCTAATATTTCGGAATGTATAGTTGCTGAAATGCCGGTTGCATTAATATTAATATTATAACTGTAATCGCTTAAAATAAGAGATGTATTTGAAAATAATTTATCATTAATCAGGTGATTCCAACGTAAAGTACCGGTTGCATTACCCCAATTAATACCAAAAAAAGTACCTACCCCTAAATCATCTTGTCCAAAATAACCGGAAAGATAGATTCTGTCCTTTTTAGATAATTTATAATTTAATTTAGTGTTTAAGTCATAAAAATAGAGTTTACTTTTCTTTAAAGTTGTATCGCTCGACAATTTAAGAAATACATCGGCATACGTTCTTCTGGCTGTAATCAAAAACGAACCTTCATCTTTTACAATAGGGCCTTCAATATTAATTTTAGAAGATATAAGACCAATGCCACCGCTTACATGATATTCCTGGTCGTTACCCTCATTCATTTTTACATCAAGAACAGACGATAGCCTGCCACCATATTGAGCAGGAGCAGTACCTTTAAAAATGGTAACATCTTTTAACGCATCAGAATTAAAGGTAGAGAAAAAGCCAAACAAATGAGACGGATTATATACTACAGCTTCGTCTAATAAAATAAGATTTTGGTCTGCTGCTCCCCCTCTTACATAAAAACCGCTTCCGCCTTCGCTTGCGGGTTCTACTCCGGGTAATAATTGAATTGTTTTCATTACATCTTTTTCGCCAAAAAGCACCGGAAGTAAATTAATATCTTTAATATTCAGCTTTTCTACACCCATTTGTGCCTGTCTTATATTGTTGGCTTTGCTGCTTACAGTAACTTCTTTCAGTTCGTTTTCACCGGGTTCAAGGGCAATATCAAGGCTTGTTTTTTTATCTAATACAACCGTTAATTGTTGTTGCTTATATCCTATATAGTCAATCTGTAGTTTATAGGTACCGGTTGGCAGGGTTAGCGAATAAAAGCCGTATTCGTTGGTGGCAGCACCGTTTGCAGCTTTATTTACATCTTTTATAGTTGCACCTATTAGTGCTTCGCCTGTTTTTTTGTCTTTTATTGTACCACTAACCGTAAATTTATTTTGAGCAGATGCGTTTACTGAAAATAAAATGAATAGTAAATAAGTAATACACTTTAATTGTGAGGTCATTTATATAAATAAGTTTTGCCTAAAATAGAACTTCTATAAAGCGGCAAATTATGCCAAATAAAGCTATATTGCTTTAAATATATTGGGTTTTCTATTGATTTTAACAAGAAAAACAGATGTATTAGTTTGTATGTAATTTGATTTTAAACTAAATGTTTTGTTTTTCTTATTTTCTTACTAATATTTTTATTTTTGTGCAATAGCTTCTAAAAGCCTTAATTTTTAAATAAAATAAAAATATGCCACAAACGATACTTGTTATAGATGATGAAAGAGCCATACGTAATACTTTAAGCGATATATTGTCGCTAGAGGGCTTTACAGTTGATGTAGCCATTGACGGGGTAGAAGGAGCAAAAAAGATAAAAGACACGAATTACGATTGTATTTTATGCGATATAAAAATGCCGCGTATGGATGGACTTGAAGTATTACAAATAGCCAGACAAGAGCGACCCGATACGCCATTTATTGTTATTAGCGGACATGGTAATATAGAAACCGCAGTTGACGCTGTTAAAAAAGGTGCTTACGACTATATTTCTAAACCACCCGATTTAAACCGCTTGCTGATAACCATAAGAAATGCCATGGATAAAAAATCTTTGGTAACGGAAACTAAGCAACTTCGCAAACGAATATCCAGAGGGGCTGAAATGATAGGTAACAGCGAAAGCATGAACCGTATAAATGAAACAATAGCAAAAGTAGCACCCACAGATGCACGCGTACTTATTACGGGTGAAAACGGTGTAGGTAAAGAATTGGTAGCTCGCCGTATTCATGAATTGAGTAACCGGAGCAATTGCCCGTTAATAGAAGTAAATTGTGCTGCAATACCATCTGAACTAATAGAAAGTGAACTTTTTGGACATGAAAAAGGTTCTTTTACATCTGCTATAAAACAAAGAATAGGGAAATTTGAACAAGCAAGCGGCGGTACTTTGTTTTTAGACGAAATAGGTGATATGAGCCTTGATGCACAGGCTAAAATGCTACGAGCATTGCAAGAAGGTAAAATAACTCGCATAGGTGCAGAAAAAGAAATAAAAATTGATGTAAGGGTATTGGCAGCAACCAATAAAAATTTACTAGAAGAAGTCGAAGCTAAGAAATTCAGGTTAGACCTTTATCACCGTTTAAGTGTAATTTTAATTCATGTACCATCTTTAAACAATAGAAAAGAAGATATACCAGCACTTATCGCTCATTTCATGAAAGAATTGAGTGAAGAATATCATCAACCGCAAAAAGAAATAGAACAAAGTGCTATAGACGCAATGTTATTGCATAACTGGACAGGTAATATAAGAGAACTACGCAATGCAGTAGAACGCTTAATTATTCTTGGAGATAAAAAGATTACCGATAGAGATGTAGAAATGTATATTATGTAGTCGTAATATGATTTACATACCTTTTTTGTAATAAATAGTTGTATATAACTAAATTTTATTTTTATTTGGATGAATAATTTGTTTAAAAAAAATAAAAATAGGGTATTATACTGCGAAAGGAATGACTACAGAATTCATTAATAATCAGGTATATGAATCGTAGTTTTACCTGTTTTATTCCGTTTTTGTTCTAAACGATAGGCATTGCCTGTTACAGAGCCGTAACTTTTTATGCCTTCTTTTTGTTTATTCATTTTAAGGTAATTATCATACATGTCCGAGCTATAATGAGCGGCAATATTTTGATATTTAATACTTAATAATTCTATTGTATCTAAATGTTTGCGTGTAAGACCATTTAGTTCTAACTCGAAACTTTTGGCAAGATTAGAGTCTCTTCGAGCTAATCTGCGATTGGCATATATCCATATATTTAGGTAGGCAGAATATTTAAAAGTAGGATTATCGCATGCTGTACAGATAGCATAAGACATTAAATTTGCATCTCCCTCAGCAGCAATACCTGCCTGGTGTGCCATTTCGTGGCAAATAGTAAAAGGTAATAAAAATGCAGGCAAGTAGCTGTTAATTTGTCCTTCACCGGTAAAAGGGTTATAATAACCTTCAATCCCTATTCTTTCCATAAAATAGCTATATAGGGTAGGTTTAACCTCTAATCCGTTTGTTCTTATTTTACTGTCGCTAAGTTTTGCATAATAATATTTAGAAAAATTATTAATTTCAGCTACAGTAAACGGTTTATAATTTTGGGCAGTATTATTTAATCTATCTGTAAGAAACCTATTAAAACTTATGAGTGCATTTGTATCTATAGGTTTATTATTTTTTATTTGCAGTTCCCAGCTTTTTGCCAATGGTTCTCTATAATAATTGATACCCCAACCTAAAAGAAACGAAAAATAGATGACAGCGAGCGAGGTGAGTATGCTAAGAAAAGAATAGGCTAATTTTATTTTTTCTGTGGCGAAGTTACGTATATAATATACCCATCTTATTATGGTTACAAAAATGCTTATTCCCCAAAAAAAATACATAAAATCACCTATACTAATTGGTATATATCCTAAAAATAACATTCTAAAAGATTGTATAGGATAATAAACATATTGGTTATAAAGGCGGATTAGTTCAGCGTTTTCAGGAATAAAATATTGTATTGCTATTATTAGTACTACTAATATTAATAAGCAAATGATTTTATACTTAAATTTATCTTTAAGGCTTACCTTTTTAATTTTTCTAACGGTAAATGTGTTGCTCATTTGTACTATTTATGGTTGGTAAATGTAAAGGTGCTTCTATTTAGTAAAATGCTTCTTCAAAATGAATTAGTTCTTTTACAATATCGCCTTCTAATATTATACTTATAATGTCAAATTGTATTATGTTGTAGTTTGGATTTTGAAAAATATATGTTTCGGCAGCAGATTTTATAAAATTTTGTTTTTTCTTATTAACCGATTCTTCAGGAAAACCAAAATCGTAGCCGGTACGTGTTTTTATTTCGAAGAAAACAAGTATTAGGTTTTTTTCAGCAATAATATCTATTTCCTTCTTTCCTGCTCTCCAATTTCTATTTAAAATTTTATAACCTTTATTTAGCAAATAATTATTTGCAATTTGTTCTCCTTTTGTACCAAGTTTATTATGTTTGAACATTATTTAAAAGATATAACATGAAAAAATTAGTACTAAACTTCCCCAACCAACTAAAAGAAGCATTAATAATAGGACAAAATTACCAATTTACAACTACACAATCAGATTTTAAAAATGTTGTTGTAACAGGTTTAGGTGGCAGTGGCATTGGAGCTTCCATTGTACAAAATTTTGTTTTCGATAAATTGAAATTACCATTTATTGTAAACAAAGATTATTTTATGCCTGCTTTTATAAATAATCAATCATTGGTTATTGTATGTTCTTATTCGGGCAATACCGAAGAAACTTTAGAAGCCTTCAATGAAGCAATAAAAGCAAATGCAACAATTTGCTGTATTACGTCTGGTGGCAAAGTAGCGGAAATAGCTAAAGAAAAGGGCTATAATTGTATTATTGTGCCGCCGGGTATGCCGCCACGGTCTTGTTTAGGATATTCATTAGTACAGATTTTATTTGTTTTATATCATTTTGGTTTAATTAATAATACATTTGAAAATGAAATTAATGCTGCAATAGCATTATTAAATATAAATGAAGAACAAATACAGAATAAAGCGCAGAAAGTAGCTAAAAAATTAAAAGGCAAAATACCTGTTGTTTACTCATCAAGCACACACGAGGGGGTTGCAATCCGTTTCAGACAACAGTTAAATGAAAACAGTAAAGTACTTGCTTGGCATGGTGTAATACCCGAAATGAACCATAATGAATTAGTAGGGTGGCGTGATGAAGCTAAAGAAATCGCAGTTATTATTTTGCGTAATGTAGATGATTACAGCAGAGTACAGACCCGTATGGAAATTAATAAGAAAATTATTAAAAAATGTAAATCAGACATTATTGAAATCTATTCTGAAGGTGCTTCCTATTGGGAAAAAGTATTCTATTTAATTCATCTTACCGATTGGGTTTCTGTTTTTCTTGCCGATATTAGAAAAGTAGATGCTACAGAGGTAAATGTAATTGATTTTCTAAAAGGCTCTTTAGCAAAAGAAAGTACAGAAAAAATAAAGAAATAAATTTTTGTTTTATCTGTTTAGATTGAACAAATAAAATAAATAGAAGCCCTATTAAAATATATTATGGTTGTTTTTTAAACCATAATATATTTTAATAGGGCTTCTATATTGGTAAACTATTGT